>NZ_JAYGJO010000006.1:0-252574 GCF_035013185.1 Acerihabitans sp. TG2 | reverse complement strand
CTTGCCGACCGGACCACCGGTGCTGATGCCGATGCTTTGATGCTCTACCTGGTAGTCAGCCTGATTATTCATATCGCTGAAACCCAAGGTGCCGGTATCAAAACGGTTATGGTCGGCAGCGGCGGTGCTGGCCAGCACCGCGCCATCCAGTTGGCTATGCTCACCGACATACACATCAAAACCGCCTTTGCCCGCATAAAGCCCGGTCTGGTCTATGACCGAGTCAAAATTGCTGTGCATTTTGTCACGGCTCAGGTTAACGCTGGCCGAGCCGGTCATGGAGCCAAAGGTAAAACTGGCACCGGCGCTGGCGTTTTCCTGTAAGGCATCGTAGCGGTCACTGTCCTGTTGGCTGACCATCAGCAAATCGCGGCCCACTCGCGCCTTGATAGTCTCGCCGCTGACCTGGGCGCCGGACAGGCGAGCGTCGCGTCGGCTGTTAAGACTGACCTGTTTGCCGGCGTCAAGCAGGGTGTTGGTGTGCACCAGAGAATCGCCTGACTCATGGCCCCGGCCTTTGTTGATGCTGGCGAACACGCTGATGCCCCAGCCGCCGGAGCCCACGCCGATACCGATACCCACTGTGCCGCCCTGGCTGCTGTTTTCACCTTTAAGGGTTTCGGTGTTCAAAGCGGACAGCAGATGGATGTCACGTTCGGCGGCCAGGGCAATTTCATTGGCCGCCTGCAGTTGACTGCCGTGAATCACAATGTCCCCCGCGCCGATCTGACCGGTGGCGTTAAGCGTGATATTGTGTCCCGCGCCCAGACTACTGCCCTGGGCCACGTGCTGCTCTTGCCGCCGCTCGGAGCGGGCGGATTGGCTGCCATAAGACAGGCTGATACCAATGGCGTTATTATTTTGCGCCGCGTCGCCCTGCGCCGCCGACAGGAGTCCCGCCTGCACCGCTTGCACCCCGGCCAACGCGGCCTTGGTTTTATGCAATGCCGCCACGCGGTCATTGTCGGCGGCTTTGGCCTGCTGAGCGCTTTCCACCGCACTGTTGATGGCGGCGCCCACCGTGCCGGATAGCGCCAGGGTAAACCCGCTTTGCTGCTGGTTAATGGTCTGGCGATGGCTAAAGGTATTTTCTACCGCGCGCACGGTAATATCCCCACCGGTGAGTGCCAGATCGCCACCGGCAATGGCGTCGCTGCCGGCAATCTGCAGCCGTTCGCCGGCGGTTAGCCTGGCGTTGCCTTGCGCACTGCCCACCATGCTGGACAGGTGTTGTCGCACCTGAGTGACGTCGGTGATCTCCAGGCTATTGCTGCCGCAGGAGACGCCTACTCCGCCGCTGCCCATGACACCGGCGTTTTGCTCTAAACGGTAATGGCGTTCGTCATGCTCCTCGCGCGCGGTGCTCAGGGTCAGATGTCGGCCCGCCGTCAGGTTAACATCCCCAGTACCGGCCAGGTTGCTGCCGTCAATCTGGAGATCACGCCCAGCCCGCAAGGTCACCGCCTCACCGCTGAGGGTGGAGCCAAGTGCCCGGCGATCACGCGCCCAGTCCAAGGTCTCGATAGACATGGATGACAGGGCGTTACTGCTGGATTGTTTTTGATATTCCGTCAGTTCATACGTTGAGGTCCCCGCTTCTAGGGAGATATCCCGCCCGGCCTGTAACGCCAGTTGCCCGTCGGCATTGATGCCGGCAGCGGTAAACTGTGCGTCGCGCCCTGCACGCAGGTTGACATCCCCAGCGGCATCGAGGGTGGTGCCATGGTCGCTTTGCTGGTCCAGATAGCGGTAAATATCATGGCCCCAGTGATCCCGCTCCTGGTGGACTCGGGTGAGGGTGGTAAAACTCAGGTCACGTCCGGCATCAAACGTGGTACGACCGAATATGCCGCCGTGACTTACGCTGGCTGCGGTTAGCGTGATATCGTTACCCGCCCTGAGCGACAGTTCACCCTCGCCATCGAGCACCTTAAGCCCGGCGTGGCGGTCGATCCAGCGATTAACGCCATCAGTGCCGAGCGTGGAGGCGGCGGTGATATCACCCCCCGCCGTTAACGAAAGCCCGTGCTGAGTGCGCATCTGGCCGCCGCGATTGCTGATATCGTGCCGCGCCCGGATATCCAGTTTGCTGGCCTCGATAAAGCCACTGTTAAAGACATTATCCAACGTCAGATCCGCCCGATCGACAGCGATGATATGACCACTGTTATCGACATCACCGGTGGCATGTAATGCGATATTGCGACCGGATAATAGGGCGCCGTCGCCGGTAAGATCTCCCTGACCAACCCGGGCATAGACCTGGGGAACCAGTACCTCCTGGACACGGCCATCCGGCAGGGTGAGCGACTGATTGACTAACCAGACCATATCGGTGGTCAACAGCGCCATCTGCCCAGGACTTAACGCCACGCCCGGTGCCACCGGGTGCTGTTGAGCAAACGCAATGCCCGCATCCATTAGCGCCTTGAGCTGGTCATGATCATTGTTATGCCCGCCAAGAAAACGCTGTCCGGTCAGTTGCAGAATTTGATCACGAACCAGCCGCTGCTCGTAGAATCCGTCGCCCAGGCGTTTATGCGCCGCATTGGGTTCGAAACGCAGCCAGTGCTGCATATAGTCAGTGCCGAGCCACTGTTTATACTGGGTAAAACGTGGGTCGGTTTCCACCACGTAGGTTGACCGACTGTCGCTATGCAGGATATACAGACTATTTTGCGGCAGGTTAATTTCCAGCCCCAGGGTACGCACCGCCGGGGTAATAGTACGCCCGAGCCGCTCCAACGGCGGCAACGAGAGTTCGAACAGTTGACCAGGGAGCAATTGGCAGGGGCGATCGGCGGCAAAGGTGACCGGCGGCAATGCATTCACCCCCTTGGCGTAATCAACAACGTCCGGGGCATCGGCCAGCTTCGGTCGGCCCAGTAGCCTGCCGCGCCGCGCCGTCGCCGGCTGACGGCCCACGGCCCATCCATCGTCATGAGCGCTTACGCCCTCGGGCAATACCCCGATGACGACGCCCCGATGCTCATCAATCACCACGGCGGTACTGTTCGGCTGGCTATGGCCTCGATAGGTGACCGTATCCAGATCGAGAGTTTCAACCATCGGGGCGGGACGATAAGGGCTGCTGTCTTTGCCCTGAGAGGTTATGGTGCCACCAATCTTCTTTCTTTTCTTTTTAGGGTACCAATGTGTCTTGCGTCCTATATCACGGGTCACCCGCTGGCCTTGCGTGGCGATATTGCGCACCTCGCCGCTATCACCGCCCAGAGTGCCACCGGCATCAATCATGCTGTCGTGGTTGGTCACCTTGTCGGCGTTAAGCGTCAGATCGCCGGCAGCGAGAATTTTGCCTGGATGGGTTTGTTTGACCTTGGTTTCGGTCAAGGTGCGGTCGTACCGGTACTCATTAAACCGATCCGACTGCTGTCCGCTGGGAAGAATGGCAGTATGCACGCCGTACTTGTTGCTTTTGTTGGTATTAACCTCGGCCCAGGGATAACGAACCGTATCGCCGTTCAATACCAGTTCATGGAATCGGGGTAACCTGGAGACGACCGTTTGGCTAATCAGTCCACCGTTCGTATTGCGCACGGTCTCGGCATTGAGGGTCAAATTGGCCTCGGAGGATATCTCCGCGCCATGGTTATGCACCAGCGTGGCCCGACCGATGGCCTGATGATTGGCGTCAAGCGCACCGCCGATAACCAGATCGCCCTGGCTGTAAATCAGCGCCTGGTCACGATTACGCAATTTGCCGATACCCAAATCCAGTCGCTGGCGGGCGGCAATCACCGGGGCTCGGCTTTCCTCGGCAATATTGTGCAAGATAGCCAGCGCGATGGTGATATGATCGCCATAAATACGTCCGGTACCGTGGTTATTGAGCGTTCGCGCGACAATATGCACTAAACCACCATTCAGGGTGCCGGTATTGTTCACGGTCTCTTGAAGGTGGATATGGGCCGAGCCGGCATCCAACTCGCCAGACGGGGAGTTGGTCAGATTGCGCGCCTTAACGGTCAGCGATTGACTGTCTTTGATCGGCCGATGATTAAACAGATCCTGCGCGGTGCTAATCTGCAACTGGCCCAGCGCGGTGATGTCACCATCATTGTGCAGATCGTCTTGTAAACCCAACGTCAGGTCACCTGAAGACCGCAATTGCCCGACGCCGGATAACCGGCGCAAGGTCAGTTCCCCCTGCTGGCCCATCGATATCCGCCCCTGCTGATTATGCACATTGCCAGCGCGCAGGGTCAGCGCCCTATTTGCGTCCAGTATACCGTCCCGGTTGTCAATCGACGCATCACCCACGTTGATGTCCAGATGCCCGGTACTTTGCCAATGACCACCCTGGTTATTCAGGCTACCACTGGTTAGCCTGACGCCGGCACCAAGGACCCTGCCGTTGAGGTTATCGAACGGTTGTCCTTGGGTATCAAGCGTGATGTCACCTGCGGATGCAATCAATCCCGCGGCGTTATTCACCGCTTGCCCGGTTAATGCCAACTGCGATGTCCCGGTTATCCGCCCCTGGTGATTATTCAGTGACGTATAGGTGCCAACCAGGCTCTGGTCGCAGAAAATAAGCCCGTTGGGGTTATCCACTCGGCGCGCGGACAGGAATAAATGAGATCCGGCGTTACCTATTTTACCCGATGAATTATCCAAAGAGTCGAGCGCCAAACGCAGCGCCCCAGGGCCGGCCTGATAAATTAGCCCATGGCTGTTATCGAGCAATGGCGTATCAAGGGTCAGGCGTTGAGCGATAAGCTGAGCATGCTGATGATCGATTTGACGCTCGCCATACAGCGTTATTGCATCGGCGCTGATATGGGTATCGTTTAGCGCCAGCCCCCCCGTACTCACTCCCGGGTTGACCCGTGCCGTCAACCTGATATCCCGTGCCTGCATTTCGCTGCCGGTCAGGTCCACTCGGGGTGAACTGACTTGCAGACGGGCGTTAGCCCGGTTTTTCCCGCTGAGCCGGGCGCTGTGGTGGGCGGTGACGGTGAGCGACCCTGGCCGGGTGGCGTTACCCACGTTATCCAGGCCGGCGCTCAATTGACTTTTGGCGCCGCTGAACACACGGTCCGCCGTCAGCGTAACGCTGCCACTGGCGCTGATCTCGTCGCTGTTTTCCAGTCGCCCTGCGGCATGGAGATGAATATTCGCGTGAGCATCCAGCTTGCCATGATTATCCACATCCTGTGCGCTGGTCAGACGCAGATCACCACGGCTTAGCATCTTACCGCTGGTAGTATTTTCCACGCGGCCATGCGCCGTTACGGTGATCCCGCCCGCCAACGCCCCCCATTCACCAGCATGACGCACGCCAACTCCGTGTTCGGTGCCAATCATCCGGATCTTGCGCGCGTACATGCCGCCTATCGCCGCCGTATCCAGGGCATATTCCACCCGTTCAGAGGCATCATCGTGCTTTACCCGGACAATATTGCCGTCGGCGTCGGTCACATTGCGTCCGGTCACCAGGTTCAGTTCCCCGGCATGGACCTTGGCATTAATCCGCACGGCGCGGGCAATGATGCTAGCCTGATCCGCCTGGGAAAAATCAGCGCCTTTTCCCTTGAACTCGATGTCACCACGATCGACATCAAAACCACTCAATCGGCCATCGTTGTCCATCAGCACCTGACCGGTGGTCAGTATCGGATGGTAGGCATTAATAAACCCACAACCATCACAGCTGATGCCCGCCGGGTTAGCGATCACGACCTGGGCGTGTTGCCCGGCCACTTCAATCCAACCGTTGAGCAAACTGGGGTTTTCTGAATTCACTTCGTTAAGGATCACCGTCGCCGCACCACCGGCCAGGTGGGGATTGGCCATCACATAACCGGCGAGCTGGCTTTGAATAGGCTCGTGGCTGTTGTTTAACACCACGCCACGGGGTTCCACATTAAATTCACTGTACACATTATGGGAAACACCGGCGGCGTTTGGCGTTTGAATATCAACCTGTGTCACGCCGTTGGCGGCGTTGATAATCACCGGCTGTTGCGCCCCCGGCGCATCGGGATGCGCCACGATGCGCCCCTGGGCGCTAAACGACACGCCACTGATGGCCAGCAACAGGCAAAACCCGAGCCGAGGCAGGCGCGACAGCAGCGGTTTTTCCCGCGGATACCCGCGGGCAACCTGACGCGAGGCGACGCGGCCACGGCCGGTGCCGGCGATATCCGCCACCACCATCGAGATGGCGCGGGCGGGATTAAAAATGATGCGATAGCGGAGTCCATTCATAAGCACGTTCCCTAATGACATGATTCAGTGGTTCAGCCCGGGGGATATCGACACCCTCACCTCGATTGCGGCATGCCGGCTAATATTCCCATGTCAGGTTAAAACCCAACCTCAGCGGATCGGTTTCAAATCCATTCGGTTTGGAAAATGGTCGGCCGGCGAACAGGTCGTACCCGATGCCGGTAGCGGCCAGCGCACCGCGCAGGCCGGTCACGCCACCCGCCAGGCGCGTCCCCTGCAGCTTACCCATATTGCGACCGCCAACTTCCCCATAATCGAAACCGACATACCACTCCTGCCCAGGTACCGGCGTGCGCCAGGCCAGCTCGTTACGCAGATACCAGCCATCATCGGCGATCAGCTGATGTTCACCATCAAAACCGCGCGTGGTACCCCAGGTGCCAAGGCTAAACCTGTCCGGCGCAGTAAGCGGCGTGCGGCTGATTTGTCGCTGATAATGCGTTCGATAACGCCAGCGTTGATCACCTAGGGAAAACGGCGCGTTGAGTTGGGCAGAATAGTGGATGATTTCACTTAACGCCGTACCCTGTCCTGTCCGTTCTTCCGGTGCCGGGCGTGCGCCAAACCAGGTTGTACCCTGTTGATAAGTAACGTTGGTATCGAGGGTGGCCGCGCCAAGATAAAAACGATGATCCACACCCAGCCGCCAGGAGCTGGTATTGCGCTTTTGTGATACTGAATGATTGCCATTAATATAATTACGCAACCGGCGCAGCCGGACTTCGTATTTCACGCTGGTCTTTTGTGTGGCATTCCGGTGCACTAACCGGCTGGCCCGCATCGCCAGGGTACCGCTTTGGCCTTCGTAGACAATGGGGCCGTTAAGTCCGGCAGCTTGTTGACGATAGTCGTAAGTATCGGCGGTGATACCGAACAACCAGTAGCCGTAAGGAATGGAATAATGACCGCTAAAACTGTGGAGATTTTTTTCACCGGCAAAATGCAAATCCCGTTCAGCGGTGAGATAAAACAGATCATTGAATGACAACGGCCCGTCAAAAGCCAACATCACCCCACCCCGGTAACGGCCGGTGGTGGTGTTGCCGCTATCATCCAGCCAGGTGCGCACACGCCAGGGGCGCCGCTGACTGCGTTTGATCAGAATATCGCTAAACCCGGGTTGTTCACCGGGCAGCAGCTCCACCGTCGCCGTCACCGTCGGCAAGCGCTGCATATTTTCCAGCCCTTGCTCAACGGCGCGCAGATCCAGCAGGTCGCCGGTGGACACGGGCAGGGCATTATGCAGCGTCGATCGATGCCCCGACGCCTGCTCCAGACGCACCTGATCCACCCGGCCGGGGATCACCACCAACTCGAGAGTGCCTTGGCGCAGGTCCTGCGGCGCAACCATGACCCGGGCGGTGATCCAACCATGACCCGTCAGACGGTTTTGCAGGGCAGACATCAGCACATTAATGCTATTGGTACCCATACAGCGCCCGTTGGTCTGGTCGGCCAGACGTTGCAAATGCACCCAGGATGGAAAAGCCTCCGCACCCGATAGCATCACGCGATTAATGGTAAAACAAGGCGATTCCAGAGGAAAAATAATATGCGATGATGAATGAACCGGGGGTAACAGCCTGATGTCGGGTACATCTGGTGTTAGCTGCCGTTCACGCTCTGTTTGCCGTTGCTGCTGATGCATCATCTGCGGGTTGGCAAAAACGCTACCGAAGGTGCTTAGCCATAACCAGAGTAATGTTCTGGACAATAAGTAGAATAGCCGTCTTGGCATGTAACGCTCCTCAATTACGGCACGGGGTAAATAAAGAGAAGTATTTATCATTATGTGAATTTTATTAGTTGGTCATAAATAAGCGCCGATTAATGCTCGCAGCGTGAAACGTCGGCCGATGGTTATATATATTGGGAATATACCCAACCATTAACCCACCGACAGACAGGGTTGGGATGACGTTATTCTACCGTTAATTTTATATTGGGATGGGTTTTATAACAGAATGGTTTATTGAGAATTTATTACACCAAGATGCAATTAATTATTATATATATAGTAAGTTATATTTACTATGAGATCACGTTACTTATGACTTTTATTAATAAGACTTACGCCAAATAAAATAAACCCAACACCCAGGGTTTTCAGCACCGTGGCGGGTTCATTAAAACCCGGCAAAAACACGGCGGCGGCGTAGACCAGCGCATAACTGATGCTGAGTAAGGGATAGGCCAGACTGAGTGGTAAATAAAGCAACGCGTAAAACCAACACAGCATAGAGAGCGCGTAACCGGCGATGCCACCGGCCACTGCCAGCACAGACATCGGGTAGGAAAACAGCAGTGAGGGTGAAATATCGCGTAAACTCAATAATGGCAGGTGTTGCATGCCCCACTTCATGAGCAGTTGCGCCAGCGTGACCAATATTATACTGCAAGTCGCCCATGCATAACCTTTCATGGCCGGATACTCATTAATAGGATCCCCAGCATAATGGAAAATACCCCGCACCAGTGGCGCAGGGTAATACGTTCGCCGAAAAACCAATGGGAGGCCAGCGTAACCAGCACAAAATTAAGGCTAAGCATGGGGTAAGCCAAACTGAGAGGCAACCTTTGCAGGACATTCAACCAAACAACCAGGCCGATAGCCATCACGACCACCGCAGAGACCAACCAACGCAAGGTGGCAAAACGACGCACCGCCAAGGGTTGGACCGCAGCCCAACGGGTCGCGGCCTGCTTCTGGCATAACTGACCGGCGCAGGTCAGTACGCTCACCAGCAAGATCATCAGAAAACCCGTCATGGCTGCCGCAGATAAAGCACCAATACCATCGGATAGGCCGGAGTAATCACATCAGGCGTGGGCAGGGAGGCAGGTAAGGCCGTCCCATGCGCCAGGTGAAGCACTACCGCGACATCCCCTTGTTGCCGATGCTTCGCCAGCCACGACGGAAAATCTTCCTCGCTGACAAAGCGGTCGTGCGCATCGGGATAACCTAAACCGTAATTCAGTTCCCCATGTTCACGGTACATTTTCACATCATTGCGTTTCAATTCCCACGCCAACGCCGTTGCCATGCCGACGCTATTGCTCAAAATAAATTTACTGTGGCGCAATGTACCGGCGTTGGCTTGAATAAACTGTTGTGGCAACTTGCCGTTCACCACCTGTTGCGGGATGATATTCCCAATCAGCAGGCTAAGCAGCACCGGGCACATTGCCGCCCAGGCCCAACGTTTGCCACCCTGGCGCCGGGACATCAGGGCAAACGCTCCCCAACCGGCGAACGCCACTGCACCCATAACCACTTTCGCCCATTCGTCATGACCAAGCACGATAATTTTCGGCAAAAATCCAGCACCCAACACCACAATTGCCACCATGCCGATGATGCCGAATAACACATTAATGACGGCATTGGCGTGAAATACCCGATAGCGGGAATTGGCCACGCAATCTTGGGCATAGGCGGCCATAAGTATCGCCAGCGGTGCCATGCCTGGCAGAATGTAGGTTAATAACTTACCTTTGGCGATACTAAAAAATAGTAACGGCATTATCACCCAGCTCAACAGGAAAAACAGCTCAGGCCGACCCGCGCGTTCGCGCCAGCCTTTTAGCAACGACCCCGGCAACAGGGCCATCCAGGGTAAAGACCCGGCCAGGATCACCGGCAAATAATACCAAAAGGGTGCTTTGTGCTGGGCATCATTATCGGCAAAACGCTGAATATGCTCAATCCAGAAAAAGTAGTGCCAATAGTCCGGTTCCCGTCGAGCAATGGCCAGTGCCCATGGCAAGCTCAACAGCACTGCGCTCACCACCGCCACCGGTCCATAGACCAACAGTTCCTTAAATCGACGCCGCTGGAGGGCAATGGGTAGTGCAGCCACCACCGGTACCGCCAGCGCTAAAAAGCCTTTGGTCATGAACCCCAGGCCGCAGGCCAACCCCAGTAGAACATAAGCCAACAGTTTGTCCGACACGCTGGTCGCTTTCAACGCCATGCAGTAGCTGACCATGGCCGCCGTCAGCCACAGCGCCAACATCGGGTCCAGCACACTGTAGGTCCCGATGCCGAAGACCAGTAGCATCGACATGAAGATCAGTGCGGCCAATGATGCAGTGCGCGCATTACGCCACATCATCATTGCCAGCATATAGACCAGCAACGCGCTTATTCCGGTGCTAAAGACCACACCCGCACGGACCGCGCAGTTGGAATCGCCCAGTAGCCACTGGAAAATATTATTTATCCAGTAACCCGCTACCGGCTTTTCGAAATAGCGCACGCCGAGCAGATGCGGCACGACCCAGTCACCCCGTGCCAGCATCTCACGGCTGGTTTCGGCGTAACGGATCTCGTCGGGTTGCCATAATAATCGACCGTTGAGCGGCAGCAAATACAGTAGTGCGTAGAATAGCCCCAGCCCGGCAGGCCAATATCCCTTCAGCCTGTTGAGTAATGTCATGCCATGTTCTCCCTGACGTCGGCGCTGGCCTGGCAGCCAAGCCACCCTTCTCGACCGGGGAAGGGTGATCGAACCACCCGGCCCAACGGTAATGATGATAGATCGTCCGGCAGCAGTGCGCTTAACGGACAGAACGTGATATTTTCCGCCTGTGCGCGCTGCAACAGTTGTTCAAACATTGCCAACTGTGAGCGCCCTTCGACTTCCGCATGAATGGTGTACACCGGCACACCGTTATCCCGGCGGATCATTTCCAGCAAATAGTCGTTAAACTCCGATATCCTGACTTCCTTACCTATCACTTCGTCGAATGTTGGCAAGGTCACCGGGATCTGTACCGTTCCGATACCATCGTAACCCAGCAGAGGGCGGAACGGATGCGTGCCACGACAATCACTGTTATAACGAAACCGAAAACCTTGCTTGACCTTAAGCACTCGCTCATCGGCCCGCCATCCGGCGGCAGCGGAACAGGTTACTGGCCGCCCGAGACACTGGGCGAGCGCATCCACGCCCAGCGCGATCTGCCGTTCGAGTTCAGCGGTGGGCCAACGCCCGGCCCAAGCCTGCCAGCGCTGGTGATCCCAAGCATGCATCCCGACCTCATGCCCGTGGTCGGCGGTTTGTTTCATCACCTCCCCCAGGGAGGCGATGATATTTCTGCCTGGCCAGGCAGTGCCCGCCAGCAGAATATCCCAGCCATAAAGCGAAGCCGCCTGGGAGCGAAGCATTTTCCATAAAAACTGTGGGCGCAACAGGCGCCACAGATGGCGCCCCATGTTGTCCGGCCCAACACTGAAAAAAAAGCTGGCGCTGATACCGGATTTATCAAAAAGATCGAGCAGACGCGGCACCCCATCACGGGTACCGCTAAACGTGTCCACATCCACACGCAGGCCCACAGTTTTCACATTTCGTTTCCTTGCGTAAGGGTGCTACGCAAGAAGAAGTCCAGAGTATTATCCACCGTCTCCTTCATATCGATGGACGGCTGCCAACTGAGCAAGCGACGGGCGTTTTCAATACTCGGTTTCCGGTGTTCCACGTCCTGATAACCCTTGCCGTAATAACTTTTACTTTCCACTACCCGGAAACCGGCAAACGGCGGAAATCTATCGCGCAAAGGATGACGTTCAAAACTGTCTAGCAGCATTTCTGCCAGCTCACGGATACTGGCCTCATTGGTAGGGTTACCAATATTGATAATCTGCCCATCGCACAGCCCGTCGCGATTTTCTATCACCCGGAACAAGGCTTCGATACCGTCGGCGATATCGGTAAAGCAGCGTTTTTGCTCCCCACCGTCAACCAGCTGTATCGGCGAACCCTCCACCAGATTCAGTATCAATTGGGTAATCGCCCGCGAGCTACCAATGCGCGCCGCATCAAGGTTATCGAGACGCGGGCCCATCCAGTTAAACGGACGGAACAGGGTAAACTTAAGGCCTTCTTTAGCACCGTAGGCCCAAATCACTCGGTCCAGTAACTGCTTGGAGACGGAATAAATCCAACGTTGCTTATTAATTGGGCCCACGATCAGCCGTGAATGATCTTCATCAAATTCCTTATCATCACACATGCCATACACTTCGGACGTGGATGGGAAAATAATGCGTTTGTTATATTTGACACAGTCGCGGACAATTTTCAGGTTTTCTTCAAAATCAAGTTCAAATACACGTAGTGGATTACGGGTATATTCAATCGGCGTCGCGATAGCCACCAGCGGCAAAATAACATCACACTTCTTGATATGGTATTCCACCCATTCGGAATGGATGCTGATATCGCCTTCCACGAAATGGAAACGCGGGTTATCAACAAACCGACTGATGGCATCGGAGCCAATATCCAGACCGTAAATGTCGTAATTGTCTTCTTGCAACAAACGCTCGGTAAGGTGATTACCGATAAAACCATTCACCCCCAGGATCAATACCCGGGTACGGCGCTGCTTCGCCGGACTGGATTTTGCCGTCAGACGAACGCCTGGGGTAATACCCATCTCACGGGCCAAGCGTGCGCCCTGCAAATACAGCCCGCTTTCGCCCTGGCCGGCAATGATTTCCAACGCACCCAGGCCACAAGCGATGGTTAACGGTTCGTCGCAAAGCACCGTGCCGGGTTGCTTATCATGCTCAACCTCTACCGCCCGGGCGCGCCACACCACCAGTTTACGTTGGCCAAGGTAGCTGAAAGCACCGGGATAGGGTTCGGTTACCGCTCGCACCAGATTGGCGATTTCCTGGGCTGGTTTGTGCCAGTAAATTTCGCCATCGGCTGCGGTACGGCGACCAAAATAGCTCGAGTCACTCTCTTGCTGAGGTGTCAGGGTTAGGGTACCGGCTTTTAATTTCGGCAGGACCGTGCCCAACAACTGGCCTGCAGCGTCACTGAGCTTAGCATGCAGCGTTAACGCAGTATCATCTGCTGAAATATCAACAGCCAGTTGACCGGCAATATCGCCTGCGTCAGCCCGTTTAACCATCTTGTGCAAGGTCACGCCGGTATGTTTTTCCCCGTGCACCAGCGCCCAGTTGACCGGCGCGCGGCCACGATATTTTGGCAACAGTGAACCATGGAGGTTAAAACCGCCCATGGGCGCCAACGCCAAAATCTCTTCGCTCAGCAGATTGCGATAATAAAAAGAAAAAATGATATCAGGCTGCAGAGCACGAATATGATCAACCCATAGGGGGTGGTTTACATCTTCAGGGGCAAGGACCGGCAGATTTAACTCGGCACCGAGACGGGCGACAGAGGAGAAAAACGTATTTTCACCTGGAGAGTCGGTATGCGTGAATACCGCCTGAACGTCAAAACCCGCATCGACCAACGCCTGCAAACCGACACAACCAATATCATGATACGCAAATACAATAGCTTTCATTATTCTTCTTCCTGAGCAGCCGGGGGGCGCCGGTCACCGATCACTTGTTGAACAAAATAGCGGGGACGGGCTCGTACATCGTTGTAGATCCGACCGATGTATTCCCCCAATAACCCCATCCCGACAAACTGGGCGCCAATAAAGGTGAACAACACAGCAAACAGGGTAAATACCCCGTCTGCCGCCCACACCGGCCCAAGCAGCAAACGCATGGCCACCAATATGACTGATAGGGTGAAACCGGAGATAGCTATCACGCTACCTACCACGCTCAGCAATCGCAGCGGCGTGGTGGTCAGACAGGTAACCAGGTCGTACATCAAATTAATCAGTTTAAATAAGCTGTATTTAGAATCGCCGAACTCACGTTCTGCGTGGGCCACCTCGATTTCCGTGGCGCGTCGGGCAAACGAATTTGCCAGTATAGGAATAAAAGTGCTGCGTTCATGGCAATGTAACATAGCGTCCACCACCTGCCGACGGTAAGCCCGCAACATGCAGCCGTAATCGCCCATGGCTTTGCCGGTGGCGCGTTGGATCATCATATTAATCATGCGCGAGGCAAACTTGCGAAACCATGAATCCTGACGATGGGCGCGCACCGACCCCACTACGTCGTAGCCTTCTTCCGCTACGCTGACCAGCCGTGGGATCTCTTCGGGCGGATTTTGCAGATCGGCGTCCAGGGTAATAATCAAATCACCGGAGGCCTGGATAAAACCGGCCATAATGGCAGAGTGCTGGCCATAGTTACGATTGAGTAGTACGGCAATCACCTGATTCTCCGGCTGCTCCGCCGCCTGCGTCATCAGCGCCACGGAATCATCAGTGCTACCATCATCCACCAGGATAATTTCATAGTCCTGCGCCAACTGCCGGCAGGCGGCAACAGTCCGTGTTATCAGCACCGGCAGACTTTGCTGTTCGTTAAATACCGGAATGACCACAGAGACTTTTTGAATAGGTTCAACGCGAGACAAGTTCAGGCTCCATTACAGAAAAGAGTGCAGCGACCACGCGATCAACATCGTCAGTGGTCATATCGGGAAACAGCGGTAAAGTGCATAATCTGGCCGAATTCCATTCGGTATCGGGCAAAGACAGCTGTGGATAACGTAACCGATAGTATTGCTGAGTATGGGCGGCACGGAAATGCAGGCCAGTGCCAATACCGCGCGCCTGCAGATAGGCCATAAGCTGGTCGCGATCCATGCCGCACCGGTCCGCGTCAACGCGTACCATAAACAGGTGCCAGGCGTGCCCGTGATCATAGGTAGGCAGCCCCAGCGGCATAAATGGCGAACCGATCAACGCCGCGGCATAGCGCTCAGCCAGTACCCGGCGACGGGCGTTTAATTCCGGCAGGCGAGCCAGTTGCACCACGGCAATGGCCGCGTGGATATCCGATAGATTGTATTTATAGCCTGGCTCCAACACTTCGGCCTGTGGTTTGCGGCCCAACTGCTGGCGATCAAAAGCATCCACACCCAAACCGTGAAATTTGAGTCGTCGTACCCGCTCTGCCAGGGCATCGTCGTCGGTGGCGACCAGCCCACCTTCGGCACACGTCATGTTTTTAATCGCATGAAAGGAAAATATCGCGGTACCCGATGCGCCGATCCACCGGCCTTTATATTGCGTGCCCACCGCATGGGCGGCGTCTTCAACCAACGGCAGGCCGTGACGCAGGGCCACTTCGCGCAGAGGATCCAGATCCAGCGGTGCGCCAGCATAGTGGACCGGCACAATGGCTTTGGTGCGGGGGGTAATTGCCGCTTCAACATCCGCCGCGCTGACCATCAGGGTCTGGCGATCCACATCAATCATTACCGGGCGGGCACCGAGCAATTCGATCATGTTAAGGGTGGAAACCCAGGTCTGGGAAGGCGTAATGACTTCATCACCAGGACCGACACCCAACGCCATTAACACCAGATGCATGCCGGCGGTAGCGGAACATACCGCGATGGCATGCTTGCAACCAAAAGCGGCGCTAAAATCGGTTTCCAACTGCTGGTTTTGCGGCCCAGTCGTTATCCACCCCGAACGCATGACGCGCTCCACTGCAGCGATTTCATCTTCACCGATTGCCGGTTTAGAAAAGGGTAACTGGCGATCCATAATTATTCACACCATGTTTAAAATGCATTTTAGGGCGACTATAGCCCCTAATAATTAAACGAACATTAAATTTCCAAAAGAAAACAGCGCGTAAATATGGATATTTAAAAAATATCCTGCTACAAGCCTACATTTCCCTTAACCTCTTCCTTACAAAATCATTACAATTCATATAAATACAAATCATTTGCAGCCCGGCTATTGGGCTTACGTCATTTGATAACAGGGATTAGGGTATTCACCCGCACCGGGCCAACGCCGCCGGCCGATGGCTGGCGTAACGCGTCGGCGCCACGCGCGGTGTGCCTATGTGGTGAGACTATAAAGAAGCGTGTTTTGGCGAGCCTGGCAAAGGACTGAGACCAAAAAGGGTGCGATGCCCGGCAATCCAATCGATAACCGAACCTGCGGGTCGACCGGTTAAGGTAAGCACGTCGCCGGTAACCTTATCCACGACGCCCAGGCGAATCGATTTTTCCATGGCCAATATTTGCGTGATGGCCTGGGCCGACAAGCCGGCAGTCTGATATATGCTGCGCTGTTCTTCTTGCGTACGATAGCGGTACGTTACGTTATGTCCCACGCTTTGCGATAAATAATCGGCAACATAGCCCAGTGACACCGCTGCCGGGCCGGTCAGATGATACTTTTTTTCGCCATGACGTTCAGGACCGTCACGCAAAATCGCCGCGGTGGCGGTCAACACATCAAGGCGATCCACCAACCCTGCCCGGCCGTTACCCGCCGTACCACCCCATAACCCCAAGGGTACCCATGCCGACGCCACGGCAAAAATGCTCTGCATATAAATAGAGGGGTAAACCAGGGTCGTTACGGTTCGCCGTACAGGCAAGCCGTGGCGAAGGTGTCCGGTGAGGTTTTGGGCGGGCTGCTCTAGCATGCTTTCCATTGCGGCCCAAACCGCGCTGTCGCACACATTGACCAAAAATGGCACGCCGGCCAGTTGCGCCGCATCAACTAAAAACCGATCAAAACCCGCAATATCCTCGTGTATACCGGTCCATATGCAGGCGCAATCAGTATCTTGAAACGCCACCTTCACTGAACCGCCGTCTTGCATATCAAGCCTGATAAATTCGATCACCGTATCACCATGAACATTCTGGCCGCGATAGGAATCGGTTATCAGGACCCGGATCCGGATCCCCGGCCCAGCCAGGATGCGAGACAACGAATCCATTACCGCTCCGATTCCGCCCGCTAAGGTAATTCGGGTCATGAGATTGGTTCCTATATCCAGAGAATCACCGCAAAGGGTGACGGCGACTGGATCATACACTGATAAAACCACGATGGCGGGATTCTGGCGAAGATAATAGCGTATTACTTGATTAGACCGATTGGCTACCCTCGCGCGGGTGGTGGCACGGATACTCAAAGGGGGCGTTCATATAAATAAATGTAATACGTTTTTATCTTGTCCAACAAACCACAATGGGTAAACAAAGAAAAACCCGATAAATAAAATATATTGATAGGTAAAAGTATCATTATTGTGAATGATTTCCGAACTGCATCACAACGCGCCAAGGTGCTCGATGCGCCTTATTCCTAATCTTCAACGAAACTGGGCATTGTGTGTGGATTGGATAGTTAATGATCGCACAATATGATCATAATATAACACATTGAAAATATTGAATTTTATTTAAAACATAAATAATTTTAATCTATTTTTATTGGTGATAATGACTTTTCAATAAAAATTTTATTTTTTTCATACCTGCATTTCAAAAAATAGCATTGATTTATGGGCTATGTTTCAATTAAGGTTTAAATTGATTTATAAGCGTGAACTGGATAACAATATTATTCATTTTTTTTAAACAAACCTAACCCTAGATCGACTAAAGTAGTAAAATAAAAATGTGGTCTACAAATTTTCCGATACTACGCTCAGCTAAGCCAGGGTGGCGTATACACTTAAGCCACGGGCCTCAGTGGTGGGGTTATCTCAAAATTTTCGATACATTCTTATTGCGCAAAGAGTCATGCACAGTGGCATGACTAGCGTATTCGACCTTATATATCTATTGTTAATTTAGCTATCATGAATACAAAAAAGGAGAAAAATTATCTATTTATTAAAAAAAACGCAGTGTCCGTGAAGTGACTTAAATACTTTTACTCATACGTTCTATAGGTAGCGTCACGCTTGTTCATTAAAAAACGCTAATGGTATTCCAGTGTCTTTTGCTTTGTTTGTTTTAAGAAAAATCCTAAATGTAAATGGTTTTTTAATAGACCATCCACGAAAAAAGGATGTTCAACTCAATAACAATTTTACGTAAAAATTTCCCATAGTTAACTTTATTCTAGAGGTGTAGTATGATTTTATTATCTAAAACCTTGAGATATTTTATCGTTACCGCCCAGGAACAGTCTATTAGGTTGGCTGCACTCATCTTATGTATCACGCCATCACCCTTATGTAGAACCATTAAGTTATTCGAGATAAGTCTTGGGCATAAATTATTCACCAGAACCAGTAGTGGTTTGAAATTAACCGATTATGGACGTGAATTATACGATACGTTGCTTCCATTGTATGCAGAGGTGAGTAGTCTTGAAAAAAGGCTCATCAACAAACCTCCTGATTATAAAAGACCGGTAAATAAATTAAAAATAGGCATTGATCATCACGATTATGCTTATTTATCACCTATTTTATCCTCTTCATTTTTCAAAAATAGCGAGGAAAATATCTCATTAGAATATTTTTCACCCAATGAAGTCAATATTACCGATGCCCTGAAAAACGGCATATGCCAGATTTTTTTTAGTTCTAAACACATAGAATGCGGGCCAGAGGTATTTCATATTGCGCTTCCCACCGACACCATGATGTTGGCGGTAAAACGTGATTCATTTACCCAGTTCGCTTCCCAAACTGAGGCTTTATCGGGCAAAGTGCTGGTACAATATGAACAATATGAACAATATCATAATAATGCGGAATCATTGGAGATTGAAAAATATTTATCCAGCAATAAGGTGAATATCAAAAGGATAAATATTCCAGAGCTGTATGTCCAATTGGCCATGATCGAAAAAGGTGATGCGGTTGGACTGATGCCATCATCGGTCAATAGCATTATCAGTGAACGGAACTATCAGATCAAACTCATCCCTTTTTTATGTGGCCATAAATATTTGACTATCGAACGCAATGTTTATTTTATGAACAATAGCCAAAAGTTTATTGAAAATAATATATTACCTATGATCGCAAAAAAAACCGAATCGTTGGCTGGCTAAGATGAGTGATCTCCTGTTTTTTAGCACACTTAATACAGCCGGATTCAAACTCACTCGCAGTCCGACCTCAACCCCGGCATGACCTTTGCCGGGGTTTCCTGCGTTTAAGATGGGGTGGTGTCTGAATGTCAATAACCGGTATCAATAAGCCATCAGCCCACGCCTTTCGCTTAACCCATCGGTGACCAATGCGGTAGCCCCCTTATTTCATCACCATGTTCCATCGACCGACGATGATATAGGGCACACGTCAAATTGCATGAGCATTGGTAATATTCAGCTTCACTGGACCTCGCCCCTAATGAGGTGGCAATAGGTTGCGCTCACCTCTGTTTCAGACAGATTGGTCGCTGCGCCGCCACAACGTGAATTATTTAGGGCGTAGAATAATGGCTCAATGGCCCGATCGTCAATCGCTCAATACTTTTTAACTACCACACATCCAATCTTTGGCATTTCATTACGGTGGCTAATCAATGTTAAAAACAAGGGTTGTTTTTTAAATAACATTGCGATACTCACTGGGGATAACAAAATGAAATCACCTCCCAATTATTGAACCTATTGCACTAGTTTATACATCAACTAATAAATATCCATTATATATGTGTTATTTTCGCCTATGTCGTAACGATAAAAAAAAGTGGAGATAACATCATTAAGTCGAAAAATGAAATTTACTTTTTTTACCAAGTCTTATAATCTGCATTAAATGGCGAATATTTCCCTCACCTTATCGTTGCGTATTAGCGATCTTCGTCTCCTTTATTCAACATTGTCGACCGCACTGAATGTATACAGATAAGATGACGGTCAGGATTAACCTAATGACTGATGATAAAAAAAGTATTACTCATAACGCCGCACCCAGGTCAGTTAACCTCTATTTGCCTATGTCTGCACGGCAAAGCCGGCAACGACCCACCCATCGCTGCCGCTATTATCTTGCGACCTGGATAATACTGGTTATCCAATTGTGCTTGCCATTAAGTCTCGCGTTCACCCCGGTCGGCGCAGCGACCCAAGCGCAAAACATTATCGCCACCGAACCCTATGTGCTGGCACCGGGTGAAAACGTGTCGATGGTAGCCCAGCGACAGCATTTAACCCTGGAACAGCTGAAAAAACTCAATCAATTGCGCAGCTTTTCGCGGCCGTTTGACCAACTTACCACTGGCGATGAAATTGATATTCCGCTGGCGCACCCCCTGTCGACCTACGGTACCACTGTATCCAAGCCTGTATTTTCCAATAGCGACGCCGCCGCGACGGCCAAACCACGGCCCGGCAAGACGCTTACCAATGGAAATACCCGTGCTAGAGCATTGGCGTCAACGGATCAACGCAGTGGCGGTTCAGCCACCGATATGGCCCGTTCCACCGCCAGTGGCAAAGTCAGCGAGGCGGCCGAGAATTGGCTCAGTCAGTTCGGCACCGCACGCCTGCAGTTTAATGTGAATAACGATGGACATCTGGACGGCAGCGCGCTGGATCTGCTGGTCCCGCTCTACGATCGGCCGCATGAAATGCTATTTACCCAACTGGGTGCGCGTAATAAAGACAGCCGTAATACCGTGAACCTGGGTCTGGGCATGCGGACCTGGCAGGGCGACTGGATGCTGGGCGCCAACAGTTTTTATGATGATGACCTCACGGGAAACAACCGGCGCATGGGCATGGGACTGGAAGCCTGGCGCGATTATCTGAAACTCACCGCCAATACCTATTTTCGCCTGAGCGACTGGCACCCGTCACGGGATTTTGCCGACTATAACGAGCGGCCGGCCAACGGCTTCGATCTGCGAACAGAAGCCTATCTACCCGCCTATCCACAGCTCGGCGGCAAGCTAATGTATGAGCAATATCAAGGGGATCAGGTGGCGTTGTTCGGCAAAGACAATCTGCAAAAAGACCCGTATGCCGTCACGGTGGGCCTCAACTATACGCCAATCAACCTGGTGACCCTGGGGGTGGACTATCGCCAGGGTAAAGGCAGCGTCAACGACACCACCTTTAATTTACAGCTGAATTACCGTTTTGGCGACAGTTGGCAATCACAGATCAGTCCATCCGCCGTGGCCGCGAGCCGCACCGTGGCGGGCAACCGTTATGATTTGGTGGATCGCAACAATGATATCGTGCTGGAATACCAGAAACAGCAGGTGATCACCCTCAGCCTACCGGCGCAATTAACCGGCCAGGCGGGCGCCAGCCAAACCCTTAACGCGCAAATCACCTCAAAATACGCTATCGACCGGGTGGATTGGAACAGTGCGGCACTCAGCGTAGCAGGCGGTAGCGTCAGCCAGACCGGGTTGAGCAGCCTGGCGATCGTCTTACCCCCTTACCGTGCCGGCGGGGTCAACAGTTATGCACTGAGCGCCGTGGCTTATGATGTCAAAAACAATGCATCCAACCGTGCCAACACCCGAATAGACGTGCTGCCGGCCTCTGCGCTACTGACACTAAAAATCCTGGTTAACGATGTGGCGGCCGATGGCGAAGCCAAAAACCAAGTGCAGGCCCTGGTCACCGATGGCAGCGGCGATCCCTTGGCCGGCCAGGTCGTGACCTTTAGCGCCGACAACGGCGCGACAGTGACCACAGTGACCGGCACCACCGGCACGGACGGTCTGGCGAGCGCCACCCTGACCAATACCACACCGGGCGTCACCCACGTTACCGCCACCCTGGCCAACGGACATGCGCAAACGCTGGCGACCACCTTTGGCGCTGCCAGCGTGGCGCGTATCGCCACCATGTCTGCCACCACCGACGATCAGCCCGCCGATGGCAGGTCACAAAATCAGGTGACGGTGGTGGTGCATGATAGCGGCGGCCTGCCGTTGAGCGGCCAGGAAGTGACCTTTAGCGTCACCAGCGGCAGCGCCACACTGGTGGCAAGCAAAATAACCACCAACGGCAGCGGCGAAGCGGTGGCCGAACTCACCAGCTTGAGCGCCGGCACCAGTCAGGTCAAGGCCGCGCTGGCTGATGGCCAGACCCAGTCGGTGGCGGTTAACTTTGTTGTGAGCATCGTCATTACGTCCATAACAGTAACGGCAGACAATGCCACCGCCAATGGCCGTGAAACCAACGTCGCGCAGGTCAAGGTCACCGACGCCAGTGGTACCGCGTTGCAAAACCAGCCAATCACCCTAACCGGCGCAGGCAGTGGCGGCACGTTAAACGTCACAATACCCACGGTGTTGACCGATGCGGGAGGTACTGCCACCTTTGCCTACACCTATGACCGCATTGGAACGGTGATGATCACCGCCAGCGCCGAGGGTGGAAGCGTCAGTAAAACCGAGCCGGGCGGAAGCTTTACCGTGCCAACATTGGCCATCGTGTTGGCAAATAACACCGCGCTGGCCGATGGGGCAGATCCCATCAAGGCCACCCTGACGGTCACCACAAACCGCGGCGCCCCCTTGGTTGATGAACCCATAAACACTGATGTTCGGGATTTCTCGGCCGGTTCTACTCCATTTCCAGATGCAATCGTCACGGCAGCATCGACTACCGACACTAACGGCAAACTCGACATATCTGCTATCAGTGAGACAGAAGGGAGTGGGCTTGTTTTTAGGTTTGTTTTCGCCAATATCAATGGCGGTTACGCGACTACACCCCAAGCAGGTTCATCGAGCTTTGAATTTAATTAGCTAAGCGTTAACCGGCGGGATGGCGAGGTCGCTATCCCGCGCTTGTTTAAACCGCAAAACCCGGCACCCGACCCTGGGCCGTCGATCGGCGCATCGCTATTTTTAGCGACCCGCTGCTAAAAATCAACATTGCTCACCCGCCGCATTCCGCCGTATAACGTGGGTATTGACCAGCCAAAACCCACAACCGGTTTGATAAGGAGCGAGGATGACGTATCAAATCGTTTTGCATTTTTTTCCACTGTTTACCGGGCCTGGAGAGGAGAGTGAATTTACTTTAACCGCCAGGGTTTACGATAGCGCAACGCAGGATCCGGTGCCCGATGTGGCGGTGAGATTTACCTCGCCCCTCGCCGGCATTACGTTCGACCCGCCCACGGTCCGCACCGATCCTTCAGGCCAGGCGCAAACCCTTGTCGGTTATCTCACCTTAGGGTCGGTACCGGTGCTGATCCCGGTTACCGCCACCACCGATGGGGGCAGCGCCAGCGGGGTGTTTAATATTTATAACCGGGCGTTGAATCTGATCTCATTAACCAATGTGACCATTAACCCAGCTACCGGGGCCGCGCCCATTGATGGGCAGGCGATAGCCAAGGGCATCCAGGCGCGCATCATATTGCCGGCGGATACCCCCTCAGACAGCCTGATAACGCTGTATTGGGGAGATCTGGCGTTGGAAAAAGCGGTTACCGGCAGCCTGGTCTGGGTCATCGATATCAAAACCGCCTTCGGCAACCCCACGTTGGTGCTGGCCAACGGCCGCTACTTTGTGTGGTATAGCATCCAGGATGCTGCGGGTAATGGCGTGGGTGCCTTCCCGCTGACCGTCACCGTTACCGGCAGCCCTTATTCCGACCCGGTGTTATTGGCACCAACCCTGCCACCAGAGCTATACAACCGAATTAACCTGGCGGCAGCGCAGGCTGGGGTAGTGGTGACCGTTGCCGGTGGGCAGACGTTATTAAGCGGCAATCCGCAGCGCTCACTGTTTCTGACCAAACGCCGTTTTAGCGGTACCTACCTGAGTAACGAACTGATTTTGCGCGGCCGACCAGCCAATGCCAGTCTGCCTTGGGAAGTGCCGGTGCCGGAAGGGATGTTTCTGGATTATAACGGCATCTACGGCGATTTTTATTACACCGCTACGGTGAGCAATGTTGAATACGCCTCATTTATTACCCGAACCATCATTGATACCGTGCCGCCTTAAATCAACGGCCCCGATAAACTTGCAGCGCGCGCTTATTTAATGACGTTATTCGGGTGATCAGGCCAGTCATTACCCTCTGTAGCGGAATAGTTCAAAAGGATAACAACGCTGATACGTTTATACATTGATACATCGATACATCGATACATCGATACATCGATACATCGATACATCGATACATCGATACATCGATACATCGATAATTCGATAATTCGATAATTCGATAATTCGATAATTCGATAATTCGATAATTCGATAATTCGATAATTCGATAATTCGACATATAGCAATATTGCTATATTGCTATATTGCTATATTGCCATACGAAATAACCGTTTTTAATGATATCAGGGGAGTCATTATGACCGTTCGTAATACGTTAAGCACCGATTCACCGAATGATGCCGTTACCCCGAATCTGATTGCCAATCACAGTCACCTGCTGCCGTGTTATATTACCAACCTGGCTCCCGGGCATATTATAAACGATCACTCCATTGCTGCCGGTGTCCAGGTGGTGGTGCCGCAGCCGCTTACCGGCGCGATAGGCGACATCTTCACGCTCTACTGGGGCCAATATTCGGTGCAACGGGCCTATGACGGCGCCAACTTTCCCTGGATTATCGACCTGGCGGCGGTATTCGACCCCGCGCAGCTGTTCAAAAATGGTCGATATGTCATTTATTATGCTGAAATGGACGGCGCCGGCAATGTAGCCAAATCCGCGCCGCAAACGGTCACGGTAGTCAGGCATCATCCGCATCACACGGCCCCACCGGCTGCAATACCGACGGATGAATTGAAGCAGTCTACGGATTAACAGGGCTGAGGTTGTGCTTTGCCATCGCCGACGTAACCCGCATTTCCACCCGGCGGCGACGCAATATTTAATAAATTATGAGCAAAAGAAATTCTGCTGCCGGTGCAATAAATTCAGGTTGTAGAAGATGTTATTTGTTGGATTAGACAAATGTGTTTTTTTAATACCCTTGCTGGCAAAAAATGACATTGATTAAGTCTATTGAAGCGATAAATATATAGCTTAAGTAATTCACGTTTCCGCCAATTCTGCACATCGACAACCTGAATTATCGCGTTTTATTTTTAATGTCATTTCAACGCCAGTCGCCACCCGTTACTGTAAGGAGTTATTATGTCGAAACCATTATTACCAGCGTCCGCCGCTATTTTAGCCGCCGCCGAACTTGACCTCGTCACTGTCACTAATTTAAAAGCTGGCAATATTTTAACCCAGCAAAGCATTGATGCTGGCGTCCAGGCCCGTATTATTTACCCACCGGATATCGCCGAAGGCGACGAGATAAATTTCTTTTGGGGTATCAATCAATTACAAAAATACTATGAATCCGGGCCGATAGCCTGGGTGATCAATATTAAAACCGCCTTCTTGCCGAGTGCAGCATTAAGCGATGGTAATTATGCTGTATATTATAACATCAACGATGTTTTCGGCAATTCTCGCACCTCACCTCAACTTGACGTGACGGTTCAAGGTAGCAGCGCCACCCAGCCAACCCTGCTCAGCCCCGATGTGTTGTACGCAGGCACCCCGGTCAATATTATCAATATCGCCAGATCAGACGACATTTCCATACGTATTCCCGTTCAGGCAGGCGCCATTGCGGATGAGGATGTGGTTAAAGTCTATTTGAGGGTGACCAATCGCACCACCGGCGCACTGATTTCGTTGAGTCAGGTGGCGGATGCCACCATTGAGGATGCGACAGCGCCTACGGTTATCGCTATACCCGGGTACCAATTCAATAACCTGGATAGCGTACTGGGCAATTTTTATTATGAAATTGTTAAAGACGTTACTGGCGCCCAAGCTTACTCACGCACCACCGCCGTGTGGATCGATACCGTGGCACCCGGCGCATAAGGGCAAAACCGGCGTGGATACGCAAGATCACCGGGCGGCTTCAAGGGGCCGCCCTCGGCTCATTTAAATCCCACCCAGATACGCCTTGCGCACGTCCTGATTAAGCAACAGCTCGGCACCGGTGCCGCTCAGGCGAATCTGTCCGTTGACCATCACGTAGGCCCGATCGGACAGCTTCAGCGCATGGTGGGCGTTTTGTTCTACCAGAAAAATGGTCATGCCCTCACGTGCCAAATCACGCAGGATCTGAAAAATCTGCTTAACGATCAGTGGTGCCAGCCCCAGGCTCGGTTCATCCAGCAATAACAGCGTTGGCCGACTCATTAACGCGCGCGCGATTGCGAGCATTTGCTGTTCACCGCCGGACAGGGTCATGGCCCGCTGTTGGCGCCGCTCCAACAAACGCGGGAACAATGCGTACATATGTTGCAGATCCTCTGCCTGATGTTGATTACCGATGGCAATGGTGCCCATCAGCAGGTTTTCCTCCACCGTCATATCATGAAACACCCGTCGTCCTTCCGGCGACTGGGCTATGCCGTTGGCGGCGATAAAATGGGTGGATTTGTGGCTGATGTCGCTGCCGCGAAACAGGATCTGCCCGGCGGTTATACGTGGCTGGCCGAAAATCGACATCAGCAGCGTGGATTTTCCGGCACCGTTGGCACCAATCAGCGCCACCGTTTCGCCTTGATTAACCTGCAACGAGACCTGTTGCAGGGCCTGGATCGGGCCGTAAAATACGTCCACCGCCTTAAATTCCAGCAACGCATTATTCATGGCGTGGGGGCCTTATTATCGATGCAGTGCAAGGCAGGCGATGTCTCGCCGGTGATTGCAGCCGCAGATTGTTCGTCGCGGCAGGGCCTGATTCTCGATACCGGGCAAGGTAGCCGAAGTCGCGCCCGCAATGTCAGCCGCACAGTGTTCATAGCACCGGTTCCTCCTCATCGGTTCCCAGATAGGCGGCAATCACTTTCTGGTCGTTCTGAATCGCCGCCGGGGTGCCTGTGGCAATCACATCCCCATGGTCGAGCACGATAATATGATCGGAAATATCCATCACCATGCCCATATCGTGTTCAATCAGCAGTACGGTGATCCCGTGCCGGTCACGCAGTAGGCGGATAATTTGACTTAAATTGCGGGTTTCCACCGGGTTCAGGCCCGCTGCCGGTTCGTCCAGACAGATGACCTCGGGGTGGGTGCACATGGCGCGAGCAATCTCCAACCGCCGCTGTTGTCCATAGGACATTTCTCCGGCCAGCCGGTTGGCGCAGTCCACCAAATCCACCACCTCCAGCCAGTAAAACGCCCGGTCCAGCGCACGGTTTTCGGCGCGCCGATAGGCTGGGGTATTAAGCACCCCAGCGATCAGGTTGCGGTTGGTTTGCCTATGTTGGGCCACCAACAAGTTCTCCACCACCGACATTTCGCGGAACAGCCGGATATTCTGAAATGTGCGCGCCAGCCCGACGCGGTTAACCAAATGGGTGCCCCCGAACATTTTATAAAATACCTGCCGACCCAGCCGCGTCGGGTGGATAAAATCGCCGAGGCGAAATTTTTGCCCAAGAATTTGTATAATATCCGTGGGGCGCTGGCGGGTATTGAGCAAAATAGTGCCACCACTGGCCTGGTAAAAACCGGTCAAACAGTTAAATACCGTGGTTTTCCCGGCACCGTTGGGGCCAATAAGCGAGGTGATCGAACCGCGTTTCACCGTCAGGTTGACGTCATTCAATGCTTTGATACCGCCGAAATGCATCATTAAATGCTCGACACTGAGAATGGTATCACTCATGGCGCCACCCCCTTGCGTATCTCCACACCGGTACGACTGACACGGATCAGGCCGCGCGGACGCCAAATCATCATCACCACCATCAACACCCCAAATAGCAGTACGCGATATTCGGCAAAACTGCGCAACAGCTCCGGTGCCACGGTAAGGACGAAGGCGGCAATCACCACGCCGATGGTGGACCCCATGCCGCCAAGCACCACGATGGCCAGAATAAGCGCCGACTCAAAAAAGGTAAACGAGGTTGGATTGACAAATCCCTGGTAACTGGCAAAAAACACCCCGGCGATACCGGCGGTAGACGCCCCCAGGGTAAAGGCAGAAAGCTTGACCAACACATGGTTCAGCCCCATGGCCCGGCAGGCAATTTCATCCTCGCGCAGCGCTTCCCAAGCACGGCCGATAGGCATGCGGGTCAGGCGATGCTTAATAAACAGCACCAGCATCACCACCAGGATCAACACACTATAGATAAAAATAAACTTCAGGCTGGGATTATAGGTAATGTGCAAATATTCGTGGATCGGCACCCCGCCCTCCGTGGCCCGACGGCCAAACTCCAGGCCGAAAAAGGTCGGTGACGGTACCGATACGCCGTTGGGGCCACCGGTAAACGCCAGCCAATTATTGAGGATCAGGCGGATTATTTCGCCAAAACCCAGAGTGACGATGGCCAGGTAGTCTCCATGCATACGCAACACCGGAAAACCCAGCAGGGCACCGGCCAGGCCCGCCATTAGCGCTGCCAGCGGCAACATGGACCAAAAGCCCAACCCCAGGTATTCATAACCCAGCGCCAGACCATAGGCTCCGATGGCGTAAAACGCCACATACCCCAGATCGAGCAGGCCGGCCAGACCCACCACGATATTCAGGCCCAGTCCCAGCAGTACGTAGATCAGGCCGAGAATGGCCACGGTCAGCAGATATTTGGTGGCGACAAATGGAAACAGCAACGCCAGCAGCAAAATCAACGGGATAATCCAGCGCAGGCGACTACGTTGGTGCGCCGGGCGAACATAGACACCGCCCGAATCGCCGTTAAACCGTACCACCCAGCGGCGTCCGGGTGCTGTTTGTAAAAACAGGCTGAGTAAAAACCGCCCTGCCGCCACCACCAGAATAATGCCCACCAGACGTGGGGCATGGAAATTAAAGCTATAGCCGTCAAGCACCACCCCGACCATCGGCCCAAACACGATCAGCGCGATAAATCCCGCCAACACCGCGTCAAGTATGCATTGACGAATATCCGGTGAGCGACCTACCGTGGGTTGCACCATATTCCCTCCCTTTATACCTTAGCCACCATCGGGCGACCCAGCAGACCCTGCGGGCGAAAAATCAAAATCACCACCAATAATGAAAATGAAAATACGTCTTTATAATCGGAATTCACCATGCTGGAAAACTGCGCTTCGGCAACGCCCAAAATCAACCCGCCCAGCATCGCCCCCGGCAGCGAACCAATGCCGCCCAACACCGCCGCGGTAAACGCTTTAATACCGATAATAAAACCGGCGTAAAAATCAAAGGTACCGTAGTTCATGGTAATCAATACGCCGGCCAGACCCGCCATGGCCGCACCGATCACAAACACCCAGGAGATCACCCGATCGGTGTTGATACCGAGAATCGAGGCCATTTTGCGGTCCTGCTGAGTGGCACGGCACATGCGGCCAAGCCGGGTATGGCCGATCACATAGGTCAGCACCAGCATCCCCACCAGCGAGGCGATCAAAATAAACACCTTGGTATAGGTCAGTTGGACAAAACTTTCGCCAATATGGAACTTAAGTACCCCATCGAGCATGGTGGGAATGCCCTGCTGACGCGGGCCTTGGCTTATCTGCGCGTAGTTTTGCAGGATCAAAGACATACCGATGGCGGAGATCAGCGGCGCCAGGCGGGTAGAATTACGCAGCGGCCGGTAGGCAATGCGCTCAATGACCCAGCCGTAGACGCCGGTGACCACGATGGTAAAGACCAAGGTGCCCAAAATCAGTAAAGGAAACGAATGCAGACCGAAAAAGGACAGCAGCGCCAGCGCAATGGCGCACAGGTAGGCGGAAATCATATACACCTCGCCGTGGGCGAAGTTGATCATACCGATAATGCCATAGACCATGGTGTAACCAATGGCGACTAAGCCGTAGACCGCGCCCAGCGTCAAGCCGTTAAACATTTGCTGCAGAAAGGAAGAATCCATAGTTAAACCGTCTCATCTGGTGTGATAGGCCGCCCGGCGGTGGCACGGCATAACCCTTGCCGGTACGCAGCGCGGCGGGAAGGTGCAGCCTGAGGAAACCGGGTGCCGATACCAACACCTCGGGGGCCAGCACCTCGGGAGTGCCTCCCCGGGCTGGGGTCCGGAGCAGCGGCCGGTGCGCTGTCGCGCTCACATAACCGCCAGTGGCGTTCGCATGCCATTGTGGGGCTGCACCTAGGGCAGTTCGTGATATTTGCCCTGATCGTCCCATTGATAGACCACATAATCGGACACTTTCAGATCGCCCTTGTTATCCCAGGATTTTTTCCCCATCACCGTATCCACGCTATTGGCTTTCAGCCAGGCACTGGCCTTGGCGGAATCGCTGCCGCCCACAGCGTTAAACGCCGCCGCAATCGCCTGCACCGACGCATAGGAGTAAAGGGTATAACCTTCCGGCTCAAAATTGCCGGCGCGGAATTTTTCGATCACCGCTTTGCCTTGCGGGATCAAACGCGGATCCTTACCAAAGGTCATTAGCACGCCATTGGTATACTGCGGACCGCCGGCGGCGGTAACCATTTCGCTATTTACAATGCAGTCGCCGGAGAAAAATTTAGCCGTGACCCCCTGCTCGCGCAACTGACGCACCAATGGACCAGCCTCCGGGTGGCAACCGCCAAAATAAACCACGTCGGGGTTAAGGGCGCGAATTTTGGTTACCAGGGCGTTAAAATCTTTTTCACCTCGCGACAGGCCTTCATACATCACCTCTTTTACACCACGTTTATTCAGTTCCGCCTTAGTGGCATCCGCCAGGCCCTGACCATAAGTGTCCTTATCATGGATAATGGCCACCTTCTTGGCTTTGAGCTTATCGATAATATAATTGCTGGCAACCAGCCCCTGCTGATCGTCGCGCCCGCACATGCGGAACATGGCGGTCTGGCCGCGTTCGGTAACCTGCGGGTTGGTGGAGCCTGGCGTGATGGCGATAATACCGGCGTCGTCATACACCACCGAAGCCGGCATGGTAGACGATGAGCAAAAATGGCCGATGACCGCTTTAACATGGGATTGGTCCACCAAACGGTTGGCCACCGCCACCGCCTGCTTCGGTTCGCAGGCGTCGTCGCCCTGTACCAGCGTGATTTTTTCGCCTTTGATGCCGCCGGCTGCGTTAATATCTTCCGCCGCCTGAGTGGCACCGCGCCAGTATTGATCGCCATAAGTGGCATTTGGACCGGAAAAAGGGCCGGCGACGCCGATGACAATATCCGCGTGGACGGCAAACGCCGTACCCAGGCAGCCAAGCACTAAAGCAGAGAGCGGTGTTGTGAGCAATTTCATTGACATCGTCTGGATCCTTATACAGTTTTAGCGAAACGTCCAGGCCGTGAACCATGACTCCAAAAGCGTAAAACGTACAGCCCGTAGCGCGGCGGGATAACCCGCCCGAGAGTAAAACCAAGCAAGATATCGGCCATATCCGCAAACAAACAACAATGTTGCAGTTAGTAACCTTTTAGAGATTGACTTTCTTAAACAGCACCGGCATTAACGCACTACTTCGGTGCAGCAATGGGGTAACTTCACCATTCCCGGACATAATTGCACCAACGAGAGACGTCATTGTGCACTTTTCGCCGACCTCTCCCGAGTGAACACTGCGCGCGGGAAGAGACGGTGACATACAGTAAATACGATTTTTGTAACATGTGAAGTATATTTCACCAACAATATCGATACATATCACAGTTAACGCAGTGATTATGACTATTTCACCGGCTGCGAAGGATTGAAACCCTCGGCGAGCGCGCGGTTTATGCCGTCGCCGATAGTGCCATTGCGACATAGATTTCACGCAGCGCCCGGGTGATCGGCCCTGGCGAGCCATCGCCCACCAACTTGCCGTCAATGGCGACCACCGGCCAGATAAAGGTGGTGGCGGAACTGATAAACGCCTCGCGGGCCGCATAGGCCTCCTCGACACTGAACGCCCGCTCTTCGAAGGGAATAGCATGACGTTCAGCTAACTCAAGTAGCGAACGGCGGGTGATACCGTGCAAAATGTCCTGGCTGAGCGGGCGCGTCACCAGTGTGCCTTGCGCCGTGACAATCCAAGCGTTGCAGGCGCTGCCTTCGGTGATCAGTCCATCCTCCACCAAAAAGGCGTCGTCGGCGCCATGAGCATGGGCGTACTGCTTCGCCAGGCAAGGCGCCAGCAATCCCACCACTTTGATATCCCGCCGCCGCCAGCGGATATCAGGCAGGGTAACCACCCGAATGCCGCTCAATGCCTTGGCATGGGCGATAACCGCGCGGGCCTGGGTAAACAGAACCAGCGTTGGCGCCACCCCAGCCGGAGGAAAATCAAATTCGCGATCGCCTGTGGAACCACGGCTTAATTGCAAATACACCGCCCCTTCCCGCAGATGGTTACGGGCGATCAGCCCCTCTTGGATCGTTTCGAGCTGCGCTAAGCTAACCGGAAGAGTGAGCGTGAGTTCGGCGCATGAGCGCGCCAGCCTGGCGAGATGCCCGGCATTTTCCAATAGTTTGCCGTTGAGCACCGCAGTGACTTCGTAGACCGCATCGGAGAATAAAAAACCGCGGTCAAAAATGGAGACTTTCGCCTGATCCTCTGGCACAAAGTCGCCGTTAATATAAACAATTCTGGTCATATTCATACCCTGCCGTAAACGTTAACGTTCGATGATACTGCGGCTCACACCCACCTAAAGTCCGTCGATAATACGATCGACGCCCTGACGGAACGGGTCGACCACCGGCAGGCCGAACCGGTGCTCCAACTCTGCCATATAGTCCAGCGCCGCGGCGTCGGCCAGTTGGGCACTATTAATGGAAATACCGACAAAACGCGCCAGGGGGTTGGTCAGCCGCGCCATCTGCAAATTAAGCGCCATACACGCGTCCAGATCGGGTAGCGGGTAATCCACCCCACGCATCGCGGTGCGGGTTGGCTCATGGCACAATACCAGCGCATCCGGCTGGGCTCCGTGGATAAGGCCCGTGGTGACCCCAGAAAAAGACGGATGAAACAGCGATCCTTGCCCCTCAATCACATCCCAGTGATCCGGGGCATTTTCCGGTGCCAACAGCTCCACTGCCCCAGCAATAAAATCCGCCACCACCGCGTCAATACTGATACCCGCCCCGCTCACGAGAATACCGGTCTGCCCGGTAGCGCGAAACGTGGCCGGGAGCCCCCGGGCCAGCATGGCTTTTTCGATCGCCAACGCAGTATACATTTTGCCGCAGGAACAATCGGTGCCCACCGGCAACAGCCGTTTACCGGCGCGCTTGCGACCATTGGCCACCGGCAGAGCCACACGGGTATGACGCACGTCAAATAGTGATCGACCAAGCCGGTCAGCGGTTTGCTTCAATTCCGGCACATCCGCCAAGCGATTATGCAGCCCGGCGGCCAAATCCATGCCACTTTCCAGCGCCTGACATAACAGCGCCACCCAGTTATCGGCAATCACCCCGCCACGGTTGGCAACACCCACCACCAACGTCTTGGCACCGTGAGCCCGGGCAGCGGCAATATCCAGGTCTGGTAGGCCACAGTCCACCTGACAGCCGGCCATGCGCAGTTGACCCACGCAATACTCGGGATGCCAATGACGAATGCCGAGAGCAACTTTTGCTGCCAGCCGATCGTGCGCATCCGCCAGGAACAGCAGGTAGGGTTTCTGAATTTCCATTATCAACGCCTCTTTAATAGTCTTAAGAAAGGATGCGCACCACCCAACGTGATAAGGAGATAGGCGCGATATGGAGATCAAAGCACAGGTTGTGCCAACTCATTTAAAAACATTTTTATTCATTAAAAACAAATAGTTAAATTATATTTTTTCAATATAGATCATAGATATCACCCAGGAGGAAAAACGCAACGCACCATTCTCAGGCATTAACACTGCTTTTATGCTCCATATAGGTGAAATTTAATAAATTATTAACAATAAGCACCATAATAAGCTGGTATACGGCACAAAAAACGATATATACGACTGTTTTATTTTCAATAATTCACTATAAACAGTAAACAGATGTCCGCTTTACCCGGTTTTATCGCGCCAAAAGGTCGAAAAATGAATAAAAACAGACAAAACCCGTTGAATTTGCTGCAAGGGGAATGCCATCTTATCGACGAAAAAAAACCTAAACCCATTGTCAGCCACTGCTCAAGAAAGCAATAGCGACAAGGGATTTAGGTCTTTACGGCTCAATAACCACACAACTTGTGTTAGATATGATAATGCCGCCGTCAGCGTCGTTATACAAGTCCGAGCCGGTAACATCCGCTGGTTATGTGATGCTGTTCAACTTTTAATCATCCGTAGACTTAACCGGGTGGGCCGCACTGACGGTTTTTATCGCGCTACCATTAAAACCCAGCAGGCGGTAGACCATGGATACCAGCAGCAAAAACCCGCCGCCAACCAATAACGACAGGCGGGTTTCAGGGCTAAACGCCATGCCGACCAGCACACAAATTAAAAACGCCATGGTCAAATAGTTAGACCAGGGAAACCACACCGAGCGAAACGGGTGAGTCAACATGGCCTGCCGGTGGGCGCGCCTAAAACGCAGTTGGCTAATCAACACCACAAACCAGGGCACCATCCCGGGTAAGACGCTGGCGCTATAGACATAGACAAAAACCTTTTGCGGATTGGGAATCAGATAGTTAAGACAAGAGCCCGCCAGTAATATCGTAATGGATAGCATAACACCCACCGCCGGCACACCGTTGCGCGAGACCCGGCCGACCACGGCAGGTAACTGACGGTTATTGGCCAGGGCATACAGCATGCGCCCACAGCTATACATGCCGCTGTTACAGCCGGAAAGGGCGGCGGTTAAAATGACAAAATTAATGATGCCAGCCGCCGCCGTAATACCGATTTTAGCGAAAGTCAGCACAAACGGGCTGCCACCGTGGTCGATTTGGTTCCAGGGGAAGAGGGTAACGATAACAAAAATCGCACCCACGTAAAAAATCAGAATACGCCATAAAATATTGCTTACAGCACGCCTCAGGGTGACCTGCGGATTTTTCGCCTCGCCAGCGGTGATACCGACCAGTTCAACCCCTTGGTAGGACGCAACCACAATGCATAAGGAAAACAACAACCCCCGCCAGCCGCCGGCAAAAAATCCGCCATGGGCGGTCAGATTGCCCAAGCCAACCGCATGGCCGTGGTTGCCGATGCCAAAGAATATAATGCCCAGCCCAACGACGATCATCACGACGATAGTGGTGATTTTAATCATGGCAAACCAAAACTCGATTTCACCGTACAGGCGGACTGCGGCCAGGTTGGCCAGAGCCACCAGCCCCACGGCGGCCAACGCTGGGATCCATTGGGGCAGTTCGGGAAACCAATACTGGACATACAACCCGATGGCGGTGATTTCCGAAATGCCCACCGCCATCCACATAAACCAGTAACTCCAGGCCGTCAGATAACCGTAAAACGGGCTCATATACCGATGCGCATACACGGCAAAAGAACCGGTAACCGGCTCTAAATACAGCATCTCGCCCATTGAGCGCATAATAAAAAACACAAACAGGCCGGCGATAATATACGCCAGCAATACCGACGGTCCGGCCCATTGCAGAGTACTGGCCGCGCCCATGAACAGTCCAACGCCAATAGTCCCGCCCAAGGCGATCAGCTCGATGTGTCGGGCTTTAAGGCCCCGCTGTAACTCCTGCTTTGGTTTCACTCTTTTCCCTCTATTGGTACGTGCTGGCTACCGCTTAACGGGTCAACAATCATTATTATAAGGCAAAGGAGATTACCGCATTTTTTGTCGCAAAACATGTTTCTCGTGGAGATGACTCAACGAAAAACGGATCCCAGAGCGTTCGTCACTGCATGACGCGACGCCGAATAGACTGCCGCTGCATTGACAGAGTTTCAGCCATCGCGGGCAGATCCTTGTATTGTGTTTTTTTATGAAAGGTCGTTATGATGAGATCACATCAATCATTTTGGAGAATATCATGTCGACCGATTTGCATGTTATTGCGGTAATCGAAGGCAAACCAGGCAGTGCCGAAACCATTAAGGCTGTGGCCACACCCTGTATAGAAGCAACACGCAAAGAACCTGGTTGCCTGAAATATAACCTGCATCAGGACCAGGCACGCCCCGATCATTTTATTTTTGTTGAACACTGGGCCAGCAGTGAGATTTTAGACCAGCATAACAAGGCACCACATCTCAAGGCGTTGGTTGACGGGTTGGCCGATCTGACGATTAAACCGCTGGAAGTTTCCGTTCTTAAAGAACTGTTTTAGGACTACCCTTTTTCATACTGCCGTGTTAATAGCGCCGTCACGTGGGGATATGACTCAAGTCAGGTCAATAGGCATGCGGGCCGCTTAGTGATTTGCTGCCCGCCCCGCCTATAAACACCCCTCATACATCACGTTGCAGATGCGTTTACAATGCTCGGCACTCGACTGGACCTCGCGCCTAACAAGGCCGCGACAGGCCAGGTTCGAATCTGTTCCAGACCGATGAGCCACTGCGTTGACGCCGCCTCTTGCTGCAACGCGAATTGTCTCGCCTATAGCCAGACCCTTCAGAGATACTTCCGTAGCCAGTTAACTTCCCGCGCGGCCACCTGATTGAGATGCTCGCCGGCAAAAATTTCATAATGACGGGCATCAGGCTGGATGTGACAATATTTTTCTGCCCCGATCGCACGATAAAGTGCCAGCCCATAATCCAACGCTATCACTTTATCTTGTTCCGCAAACACCATTAACGTCGGTTGGGTAACATTGGCGGCAGCTTTGACAGGCCGATAGCCCATCGTCTCCCAAACCGTCAGATAAGGGATTTTTATCGCCAAGGCGTCAAACTTTTTCTCCTGCTGTTCAAAAAAAACCCGCGACTCTTCATCGGTCATCACCTTGACGATAGGCACAAACAGTTCTTGATTGGAGTGTTTTTTCTTGCTGGCCATACGTGCCATGGTGGCGATGAAACGTTGTTTTTCCTCAATACCCATATCACCGGTGACCAATTGTTCACCACTGGCAAAGGCCATCTGACTGATCACACACTTCACATCAGCGCGGCGCGCAGCGGCCTCCACAACATGACAACCGCCAAGGGAGGTCCCCCATAAAGCGATGCGGCGGGCGTTAATACAGGGCTGTGTTTTACACCAATCAAACACCGCCATGATATCGTTAATCTGCTCCTCGGGCACGATACGCCCGATTTCACCCTCACTGTCACCGTAACCCCGATAATCAAACGTCACAGCGATATAACCTGCATCAACAAAGCGCTGCACAAAACCAGGCAGCAGGACATCCTGGATACAGCAAAACCCATGGCATAACAGGACTGCCGGACGGGAAGTCTCGGCGACTTCATCGGAACCACGATGTATCCTTACAGATAACTTGAGGTTTTCACCTGTTGTCGTTGTTATTTCTACATAGTGTTGTTGCGTATCCATCGTATATTCTCCTTATAAAGCTACCCACGGCATGCTTAAATATCGCAATACAAACGGCATGCGGGGCAAGCGGCATCAATAACCGTTTAATGTTGTTACCCATAGGGGGAACCGTTAGCTTATAAATCAAACTAGTTTTTATTATGCTGATATAATAATCATGGTAATTATTATTATGAAGCCTAATTTATTTTAAATTAAATAATTGAGGTATTCATCTGACGAGAAAAGTGTTTAAAACCATAAAATACTCCTCTTGAGTTTTTTTTAAAGAAAAATCTAATTAACAGTGATTTATTTTCAACAATAGGGTCAAAAGCAAGACAGTATAGAGTGATATTTTCACTTAAATCAATGTGTTGAACGGGAAAAATTAAATTTAATTATTAATAAATTTTTAGTTTACCGTCCTATCGCCCAGGGTTTAACACATTTGGCCACCCGGGCGATAAAGCTAATCAAGCACATTATTTTATTGTGATGATATCTTAACGCAAAGGAAAGAATGCTCACAACAAATAATTTGACGTTATCATTAATAACATATTTATCAAATTTAATGAATGATGAAAAATGTTGTTTTGTCAAATTACTGTTCCTATATTCCCCCAGAATTAACCTTACCGAATAGCGGTCCTCGAATGATTGGGAAACCCACGATAACAAATCAGGCTGCCTGAAACCGAGAACGTCATGTTCCAGGTTTGTGTCCTATAACTGTTCGAAATAGGGGGTAAACTGATTTATCGGCATAGGCCTGGCAAAATAATAGCCTTGTTGATAAACAACCAGTTTTTCCAACAAATAATCTCGTTGACGCACATTTTCAACACCCTCGGCTATCAATTTCATATTGAGTTTATTAGCCAAATCTATCACCACATCAACAATAATCCGCGAGGTGGTTTCCTCTTCGATCATCGCCACGAACGATTGATCGATTTTAAGGAAATCGATTTTCAGTTTTCTGAGATAAGAAAGACCCGAATAACCGGTACCAAAGTCATCAATGGCAATCCCTATTCCCAGTAGCTGCAAGGCATCCAGTACGCCAAGGGTGGTATCGTTAATCTCAATGAGTTGACGTTCGGTCAACTCCAATACCAGCTTGATATTCTTCTCTCTCACCACGGAGAGAAACGCTTCGCAGTCCCCGACAATCCGCTGATCGCTAAGATGCTGAGCCGAGATATTGATCGCCACGTAAAAATTATCCAATAGCTGAATCGGGGTATTGGCCACCACAAATGCCACCCGCTGCATCAGTTGCTTGGTCAGGGGGATGATAAGCCCAGACTCCTCGGCCAAAGGAATAAAGACATCCGGTGAAACCACCCCGTCGGCAGGATGCTGCCAGCGCGTCAAGATTTCCACGCCGATACAGGTATTGCTCGCGGCATCCATCACCGGTTGAAAGTAAGGTTCGAATTCGTTGCGCTTTAGCCCCTGCGCCATATTGGATCGAATCGAGCTCGCCACCTTAAGCCATTTACGAATCAGCAATGACATGACGACACAAACGATCACCGATAGGATCATGACCAGTCCATAGGTATTGATCAGATACTGAAGATAATGTTGAAAAGAGATGCTGATATGGATTTGGTAGGGAAAGGTCGCAGAACTGCGTTTCACCGAGATAAAACCTTTTGCCATCGAGGACAAGGGAAGCAGTTTACCGTCCGACGTCAGATATAAATCTTTTATTGTCATGCTAGTATTATTATCAGTGTCGATCATATTGAGCAGATGGAGCATATAACGCATATCAATCACCACCGCCACGCCGTTCTCGCCCTGAGGTTTATGTAGGACCAGTACCGTTTGACCGAAAAACAGCGAGGTTCCTGAACGAAATTCTATATCGGCCGCCTGCTCTGAGTCCGATACCGGGAGATTGATTATCTCGATGTTTTGCAATGACGGTATGGGTGCGCAATACACACGCCTCTGGTGAAGGAGGTCCACCGTACGCACCAGCGAGTGCTGCATGCCCATGACCCGTAGCTTTTCAACAACCGTATCGCAGGGTCGCCCCAGCAACGTCAATGCCTGAGACGCGGTATCATTGGCATCGTTTAATACGCTGTCAATAACGCCAATGGTATTGTCAACTTCATGCCAGGCACGGTTTTTCAACATGTGTTGTGCAAAAAGGCCGATGATACAAAAAGAAAAAACAAAAAAACATAATGGAATGACCACCCAGAATATCACGCGATGTTTTTCGGCAACGAAGGCGCGGATTTTATTTTTCATAGCGGTGGGCATGTTAGGTTCCCTACTCATAACCCTTGGCTCGGGCGGAGAAAATAGCCTATTCATCTGGATACGCTATTCCTATGGTATATATTTTACACCTGCTATACCCGTTGGTATATATTTTACACCTGCTATACCCGTCATAATCCACGTTGCAGGCACGTTGGTTACGCGAGTTGGCGCGAATCCCTGACCTGAGTCGCGCCGGACTCACCCTTTTGCCGCCTAACTGCAGCGTGAAACCTATGGGTGATCCCGTTCACGCAGCTCGGAGCGCTGCTGAGGTTATCACTACGCTCATTCACCTGAGTCATCGATCAAGTGAAACACAAAAGTCTCTCGCGTGTCGCCCCCTTCCGCGAAAAATCCATTAGCACAGTATAGTATATTTCATAATAATTATTTAATTTTATTCCTACCTCATTCCAGCTACAAAATAATAGGGTGGATTAGCATTATTTGCTCACTAATTTCAAACAATGATATTCGATCTAGATGAGTAATATTATCGTTGACCTGTTTCGTTATTTCATTTACTATCAATTTCAATAATATTTAAAATTTAATGGTTTGCTAGCCAAATCTATTCAACCATTTCGACACCGATAACGTTGTCGGAAAAACCAAGCGATATTCATCACATGTATTCCTTACCCTCCTTATTAATACCTAAAGAAGAAACACTGAGCAGCGGGGACGTTGTCAACTGTATTCTTCGCGAATTAAGCCTACCTGAACACACACATTTTGCTTATTCAGTTATCAATAAAAAAGATGCAAAAATACCCATAATTCATTCTAATTATCCCGCAGAATGGGTTGAAAGGTATATTAATACAGCATTATATAAATATGATCCCGTACTTGCTATCGCCAGTAGAAAAATAACACCTTTCCGTTGGGGGGACAGCCAACCATGTCATCACCTAGGAATTGTTAAAAATATTTTCGACATATCAAAAAAATATAATATAATTAGCGGTTATACGTTTCCTTTACACGATCATAAAGATAATCTGGCCACGCTGAGTTTTTATAAAGAAGATAATCAAACCTTGTTAGATGAATGTTTGGAAAAAAATAATAAAAATATACAAAGTCTATTAATATATATACATAATAGTTATTTTTTTACTTCTTCCCATTCTTTTATGGTGGCCGAACATTCGGTTAAAAAAACACTCACTGCGCGAGAGTTAGAAGCGCTTCATTGGGCAAGTAAAGGAAAAACCTATGGAGAAATAGCGATGATAATGGGTATTACCGAAAGTACCGTAAAATTCCATATTGGCAATGTAGTCACTAAACTCGATGTCGTTAATGCCAAGCACGCGATAAAAAAAGCATCTGACCTGCAGTTATTCGTTTGTGACTAGGGAAATATTGACTAAGGGCTATTCACTAAAGAACTATCGCAATTTATGACATGGATAGGTATAAAATAAAAGTGCCACGCTAAGCCTATCAAGTTATCCATCTCATAAATAGCGTGTTTTGCGTGGCCAAGTGATAGAGTTCACACTGAGTCATGCCGACCGACTTTACATCTTAGTAATGTCTTTGCCATGTAAAACAGGAGGTTATTATTAAAGATACAATGGCCATTTTTTTAGATAGATCCCTTCACAATAATGATATCGACGAATATATTTGATAAGGGCTTCCTGACTGGCTTCATCAACCCCAAGTCTCAATAAAAAAACCGGTTCTTTTTTTTCCGAGGAACCGATACTCTCAACAACGATATTCCATCCACTTCGTTTCAAAATAGTGTACATCGATTTACTGCATACCGTCATTATCCCGGTTTTATTGAGCATTCGAGCATAGTTTATCATGCCCAGAAACAGCAAATGGCAAAAGGGGAGTGTTGTGTCCGTTAACTGTTTTACCCGCGTTTTATCGACAAAAAAACGGCTCGATTCCAGTAGCATGTTATCCTCAGGCGCGTGGTAATCGAAAAATGCTTTAAAGGGGCCAGTGATCATATTGGGATGATCCATACTGATAAAACGAACGCTACAAATAATGTGTCCATCGTAACAGCCTAATAAATAATCAGTGTTTTCGTTGTCATATTGATCAAATTCCCGGTCACCGACGCAGGAGACCTGCCAATCAAGGCGATCTTTAAATGTTTGTTTTCTTAATAGATATAATTCATCGAGTTTATCACTGATAATATCTTGATGTTTAACACTGATTAAATTAAACATACACCACCTTTATTCATTATTAATTGAAAGATCATGTTTTTAAAAACCCAAAGACAATTTATGGTATCAGTTAAAAAAACCTGAAACAACCTATACTAAAGTCTAGGTTAATAGCTGTACTTAATGTCAGCTTTATGTGTTTTCATTTAAAGTGTATTGTCTATAACTACCGTTTTTTGTAAAAATTTTTCCCACATTAATATCAATAAGAGGATGTATGAGCAACCGTTTCTGTGTCATTCTTAATCAAGGGAATAATATTTTAACCATCTCAAAGCAGTCACATGACCAGCTGCATGAACTTCGTCAGGGTCATTTGTTGATTGGTGAAAATACGCCCTATAAATTTTTCAGCCAAGATGATGAATCTTGGCATATCATCGGACATATTGACAATCTACCGTTGTTAAATTACTTATTATTTAGTCATTATCCTTCCGCCGGCCATTTGGTAAGCGAAGAAATTATTTGCTTAGCCATAAGGCGTTATGGAATGAAAATCATCGAGTTATTAAAGGGCGATTTTTGTGTTATCTATGAAGACGCGGAAGGCAACCTTACCCTCGTGACCGAGGATGAAAGCTCGCGACTGGCCATGACTGCGACGGGAAGCACCGACGAAGACAGTGCCGAAAAGGGAATAAACCTTGCTCAGCACGTAGACCGTTTTGGCCAGTTGGGCCCATTACCCAGCGGGTATTCGAGAAAATATGCTTACTTAGGCGAAAAACATGGCGATTGCGCGCCATCGTGTCAATGCCCTGAGGGGGTTTTTAATACTCGACGGCGTATATCCATTACCCGCTGGCAAGATAATAATCTGCAGTTCATTCAGAGTTTTCGTTGTCCGCAGCATTCTTCGTTGAAAGAGGAGAAGATGGAAGATCATGCTAAAAGTGCGCTTTATAATGGCCGGCATTCCCTTTAAGCTAGCCGGCTATAGGCATACCACAGCATGATTGTGTCTCGACATCCTATCTAATATTAATAAATAAATTAACTTCAACAATATTATTTTTAATTAAAATTCTATATTTTATAAAAATATTAAAATAACACAAACCATTAAACACAATAATTATTAGACAAATCATGGAAATGGACTAGGCTTATCTGTGGTATAGTCAGTCTTTAATACAGGGAGACAATGATGGCCGATTTTGATCAATATACAATGCGTGATCCCGTGACCCAATATCAACAGGATGAATTCCCCAAGCAGACCCAGACCGCGCCGGGATTACAATCAGAAATGACACCGGTCCCGGATTGTGGCGAGACAACATATAGAGGAAGTGGGCGTCTCACGGGACGAAAAGCATTGATCACGGGCGCGGATTCGGGTATTGGACGCGCGACGGCCATTGCTTATGCTCGCGAAGGTGCGGATATTGCCCTCTCTTATCATCCCGATGAACAAAAAGACGCCGACCAGGTGGCTGAACTTATCAAAGAAGCAGGGCGAAATGTTGTCCTTCTGCCCGGTGATTTAAGCGATGAATCGGTAAACGTCAAAGTGGTACAAGATGCGGTAAACCATTTGGGCGGGCTCGATATTCTCGCATTGGTGGCCGGCATACAGGTCGCAGTGGAAGATATCAGCGAGTTGACCACCGAGCAGTTTCGCAAGACCTTCGAAACCAATGTTTTTTCTTTATTCTGGATGACCAAGGCCGCGTTGCCCTTTTTGCCTGCGGGTGCCTCAATCATTACCACCTCCTCCATACAGGCCTACCAGCCCAGCCCTTCCTTACTGGATTACGCGGCCACCAAAGGTGCCATCGTGGCCTATACCCGGGCACTGGCAAAACAGGTTGCTTCCAAAGGTATCCGCGTCAATTGCGTGGCCCCCGGACCTATTTGGACCGTACTGCAGGTCTGCGGCGGACAGCCTACCGATGCGTTACCCTCGTTTGGGTCACAAACGCCGCTGGGGCGTGCCGGACAGCCAGCAGAGCTGGCGCCGATCTATGTCTATCTGGCCTCGCAGGAATCGAGTTATGTCACGGCAGAAGTCCATGGTGTTACCGGTGGCAACCACTTGGGTTAACCTCCGTAGCGCGCCCAGTCTGTATCCCACAATGGCAGGTGAATGCCACGGTTAATGGCGGGACAAGCCGAATACACCATCCCGAACAGTACTCTGATTCAGCCTGGCGAAACAGATCGTTGCCCATCTAGTTTTTTTGCCCAGTGTGCTCCACCCCAACCAGACCGACCTTGAAATAACCCGCTTTGCGCAAATTATCCATCACCGACATAACGGTTTCGTAATCTACATGCTTGTCCGCCTGGAAAAAAATGGTGGTTTCTTTATTGCCTTGGGTCTGCTGATTGAGCGTCTGTGCCAGCGTTTGCAACGTAATAGGCTCAGCGCCGATAAATAACTGCTGGTCACCCTTTACCGACAGGTATAACGGCTTATCGGGCCGGGGTTGCGCCGGTGCGGAGGAGTTGGGCAGGTCTACCCGGATATCCACCGTCGCCAGCGGCGCCGCCACCATAAAAATGATGAGCAATACCAGCATGACATCGATAAACGGCGTCACATTGATGTCATGCATTTCGCCGTCGCTGTCAATATCCTCGTTAAAGTGCATCGCCATCTGTTAGCCTATCCGATACTTAGCAACACCCTGAGCCAAACGGCTATCGGCGCTGGCAGCAAGATCTAAATCGCGACTCAGCAGCAGTAACACCTGAGCTGCATAGTCGCCGACCATGGCTTTGTAACCCGCAATGGTCCGCGCAAAAATATTATAAATCACCACGGCGGGAATCGCCGCAAACAGGCCGATAGCCGTGGCCAACAATGCTTCGGCAATGCCGGGGGCCACCACCGCCAGGTTAGTGGTCTGCGTCTGGGCGATACCAATAAAACTATTCATGATGCCCCATACCGTGCCGAACAGCCCGATAAACGGTGAAATCGCGCCGATAGTGGCCAGAAAACCGTTACCTTTTCCCATCATGCGGCTGGTTGCCGCCACACTGCGTTCCAGCCTAAATGCCGCACGTTCTTTGATGCCATTGTTATCCGACGACTCGGCGGATAACGCCAGTTCGTTCTGCGTCTGGGCCAATAACCAACCGCCGACGCTGCCAGCGGGAAATTCCGCCGCACCTGACAGTGCCTCATCCAGGTTACGAACATCCTTTAGCGCAGCCAGCTCACGACCCAGGCGACGTTTGGCCGACAATAATTCCGCACTTTTGCCAAAAAACAGCGCCCACGTGATGATGGATGCGATTAACAGACCTATCATGACGGTTTTCACCACCACATCAGCATGCTGATACATACCCAAGACCGACAAATCCATTTGTGCCAGTGGCGGTTGACCTGCAGCAACGGGCAACATTGGCAGTTGCGTTTGCACCGCGCCATCGCCTGGCAAAACAGGCACGGTGGCGGGTGCGGCGACAGCAATACCCGCCAGCCCAGACACTAAGACCAGCCCAGCGACTAGGAATAGTGCCGATAGCAGCCTGCGCAGCAGGGCGGATATATTAACAAAACGTCCAAGCGCTTGGCACAATAGGGCCTGAACAATATTTAAGACAACCATCTTCACGCCTTGCCTCCATCTAATGTTTTACTGGAAAATAAGCCAGGAAGAATGATAACAAACAGAACACGAATTGATAGTGGTTCTCATTATTATTTGTATCTCCTGTAGACGACGCCCCATGGCGTTATCGCGGCTGGGATCAATTTTATGACCCATCATTGCACCCTCAGCAAAACGCCTGTCGTCGGCGCGCATTCATGCTAACGTAGCATGTATGGTCCGCCGGCATAACTGGCCCAGGACCGTCACAGCAAATACATAGAGTAAAAGGCATAGCATAAATAATGGCGAACAAAAAAATAGAAACAGCATTGATTTCCGCCGGCAGGGATAAAAAATACACTCAGGGCTCAGTCAATGCGGTTATCCAGCGGGCTTCCTCATTAGTTTTTGATTCGGTACACGCGAAAAAGCAGGCCACCGCTCAGCGGGCCAACGGTGAATTGTTCTATGGCCGACGCGGCACCCTAACCCATTTTTCCTTTCAACAGGCTATGGTGGAACTGGAAGGTGGAGTCGGTTGCGCACTTTATCCCTGCGGTGCCGCAGCCGTTACCAATGCTATCCTGTCTTTCGTTGGCGCAGGGGATCACATTTTGGTCACCGGTTCGGTATATGAACCCACCACGGATTTCTGTCGCCATATTCTGGCCAAGTTGAACGTTGCCACCACCTGGTTTGATCCCTTGATTGGCGCAGGGATCGCGGCACTTATCCAAAAAAATACCAAAGTGGTTTTCCTGGAATCTCCCGGATCCATCACCATGGAAGTTCAGGATATCCCGGCGATCGTTAACGCTGTGCGCGCAGTCAATCCGGAGATTGTCATAATGTTGGATAATACTTGGGCTGCGGGGATCCTGCTGCCAGCGCTGGCGTTGGGTGTGGATATTTCGATTCAGGCGGGAACCAAATACATTATTGGCCATTCGGACGCGATGTTGGGTACGGCCGTAGCCAACGCCCGCTGTTGGGATCAATTACGCGAGCAATCCTACCTGATGGGGCAGATGGTGGATGCCGATACCGCGTATATGGCCGCTCGTGGCCTGCGCACCCTTGGCGTTCGGCTTAAACAACATGCGCAAAACGGACTGCGGGTGGCTGAGTGGCTGGCGCAACGTCCTGAGGTCGCAGTAGTGAACCATCCTGCGCTGCCTGGCAGTAAAGGACATGAATTTTTTGTGCGTGATTTCATCGGTGCCAGCGGATTGTTTTCCTTTATTTTAAGGCAACGACTCACCCAGTTTCAGTTGGAGCATTACCTGGATAATTTCCAGCATTTCAGCATGGCCTACTCCTGGGGTGGTTTTGAATCGCTTATTTTAGCCAACCAACCCGAAGAGATCGCGGCAATCCGTCCCGCCGGCGGCGTGGATTTCACCGGTACTCTGGTGAGAGTCCATATCGGCCTGGAAAATACCGATGATCTGATCGCCGATCTCGCCGCAGGTTTCGAGCGTATCAATGAAAGCCTTGATAGCTGATCAGGACACATCAGGCCAGCATCATACACTATGCTCTGAATCATTCGAGTTGCAGCAAGGCGGCGACACATCGGCAACCTTACGTATGACGGGTATATAGTGTTTAATTGCGTCAGCGATCGAGGACAACAGCCCTTTTTGGCGTTACGCTGTCAACAAAATAAGAGAAGCAGGTTTAAATGAGCGTATTACATGAGATTATCAGCGCATTTTGGCAACAAGATTTTGCCGCGTTGGCTAATCCGCGGGTAATTTGGATCGTTTATTGTGTGATGTTTATTACACTGTTCTTGGAAAATGGGTTGTTGCCTGCCGCTTTTTTACCAGGCGACAGCCTGCTGCTGCTGTCGGGTGCCATGATCGCCAAAGGCGTAATGGCATTTTTCCCCACGTTAGTGATCCTCACGGTAGCCGCCAGCCTAGGCTGTTGGTTCAGCTATTTGCAGGGGCGTTGGCTGGGAGATACCCGTATTGTTAGGGGGTGGCTGTTGCATCTCCCTGCCCATTACCACCAACGAGCCTATTCGATGTTTGACCGTCATGGTTTGATGGCGCTGCTGGTGGGTCGTTTCTTGGCGTTTGTCCGAACCCTGCTACCGACCATGGCCGGTATTGCCGGGTTAAGTAACACCCGCTTTCAATTGTTTAATTGGTCAAGTGCGCTGATCTGGGTCGGCACATTACTCACTTTGGGGTTTTCCATCAGCCATGTGCCGCTGATAAAACATCATGAAAATCAAGTGATGATGATCCTGATGATATTGCCGTTGGTGCTACTGTGTAGTGGTCTATTGGGCACCCTGCTGTTGTTTTTTCGCCGGCGTAAAATCAAGAATGCGACCTAAACGCCCCGTTACCGAGATCGCAATGCGCACTTTTCATCAATCGCTTTCCCTGCGTCTATTATACTAGTCGCTGTAGAGTTGACGCCTGCCGGTAGCGGCTGGCGTATGTATATAGAGGAGATATGATGACAACGCAACCTTTCGTAATGCTTAACGATGGACACCGCATGCCACAATTGGGCCTTGGCGTGTGGCAGGCCAGCAACGAGGATGTTCTGACTGCCGTCCGTGAAGCGCTTAACGACGGCTACCGTTCCATTGATACCGCCGCCATCTATAAGAATGAAACCGGCGTAGGCGAGGCGCTGCTGCAGACCGATATTGCGCGTCAGGATCTGTTTATCACCACTAAATTGTGGAATTCCGACCAGACCATGGCGCCTAAGGCCCTGAAGGAAAGTTTACAGAAATTACGGTTGGAGTATGTCGATCTTTATTTGATGCACTGGCCGGTTCCTTCACAGGATACTTACGTCCAGGCTTGGCGCGATATGATCAAGTTAAAGGAAGAAGGGCTGGCCAAAAGTATTGGCGTTTGTAATTTTAATGCTCCGCATCTGCAGCGACTACTGGATGAAACCGGCGTCACGCCTGCCATCAACCAGATTGAACTGCATCCGCTGTTGCAACAGCGCGCAATGCGCCAATGGAACGCCCAGCATAATATCCAGACCGAATCCTGGAGTCCGCTGGCTCAGGGTGGCGACGGGGTGTTTAATCAGGACGTGATACGCAGCTTAGCGGAAAAATATGGCAAGAGCCCGGCGCAGATTGTTATTCGTTGGCACCTCGACTCCGGTTTGGTGGTGATCCCGAAATCAGTGACGCCGTCGCGGATTAAAGAGAATTTCGCGGTACTGGACTTCCAACTGCAACCTCACGAACTCGATTCTATCGCCACACTGGATAAAGGCCAACGTCTTGGTCCTGACCCGGATAGCTTTAATAAAGTCTAAAACCTCGCTCCACGTTGGCTGAGCGCGCTTGGGCATGATGCCCCCGGTATCCTTTAGCTGGCGCGGACGGTGAACTGGCCGGTAGCGCCGCGATCGGCCATTTCCAGCGTCTGGCTATAATAGAGGAACGGGAAGTGGTCGCTCGCCAACTGTGGAAACCAGACCATCAGTTCCACCTCGGTATCCACCCATACCGTATCCTTCCATCCCTGATCTTCTAGTTGCGGCATATTGCCGTTAACGCGCTTAATCAAAAACGCAACCCCCTGAATATGAAATGCTTGTGGTGTGTCGGCTCGCACCATCCAGCGTTCAAAGCTGCCCTGTTGTGCTTCGAAATCCGTACGGTTCATACTCCACGTTGCACCGTTGATCTCCGGCTGACTGCCAAGACGAAACTCGCGCGTGCGACGGATATTGCCGTCGATAAACTGATCCGGCAGCAGACGCATCGGCAGATTATCAGTGACCAGCGACAGCAGTCCGGTAGGTTTCAGGGTTAATACTATGGTTGAAATCAGTATGGTGGAGGGCTCAAAAAAACCGCGCACCCGATCCATAATCCCGGCGGCCACGCCGGCAGTAATGTCGACTTCCTCGCCTTGGGACATATCAATCAGAATATCTCGCCGCTCGCCGGGTGCCAGGGACAGTTGGTTAACGGGAACCGGAGCCGGTAAAAAACCCTGATCGCCAGCAACCACCTGCATTCTTCGTCCATCACTCAATTGCAGTTGATAACGACGGGCATTTGACGCGTTAAGCAGTCGCAAGCGTACCCAACCACGCGCCACTTTCACATACGGGCTCTGTGCCCCGTTGGTCAACAAGATATCACCAATAAACCCACCATTGGCCGGCGGGTTATAAATCGGCGTACCAAAATTATCCAATCGTTTATCCTGGATAATCACGGGAAAATCATCCACTCCGTAGTGGTTGGGCAGAGGGGTGTTTTTGCTCACCTCATCCTCCACCAGCCACATCCCCGCCAGACCATTATAAATATGGGGTGCCATGCGGTTGGGCGTATTGGCGTGATACCAGCACGTCGCAGCAGGCTGACGAATCGGGATCACCGGAGACCAATCCACATTGGCTGACATCAAACGCGCCGCGCCACCCATTAGCGTTCCGGGCACCTGCAGGCCGCTAACGGTCATGGATACCGGTTCGTTGAGTCGGTTGTTATAGATTAGCTTAACGTCATCACCGTTGTAGACCCGTACCGTTGGGCCAAGATAACCGCCGTTAATTCCCCAGGTGGCTGCGCGTCGGCCGGGCACAAACTCCCAGTGCGCCCGTTGCAGGGTAAGGAACAGCGGTTGACCACGACGTGATTCCAGTAGCGGTGGAATGGGTAACGCGGTGGGTTGCCCGTTAGCCCGAGCCCTCAGTGGTATGGTACCGGCGCATAACGCAATGCCCGATGCCTGAATAAACTGACGTCGACTGAGAGACATATCTGCTCCGTAAAATACCTAAAAATCCGACACGGCCTAACGCCCGTTTACCGTAGCGCAGGCACGACGGTTCAAGCCCGGCTTGCATCACCCTCACGCTTGGCCACTTCCGCATCCAGCTCTGCCAGTCTGGCCACCATTAGGGTACGGCAATGCTCCGCCAGATCACGTACTCGATCACGGCTATAAGGCGAGGTATCCACCGGCGGCAACACTTCCACGATGACCAAGCCATTTGACCAACGGTTGAGCTTAATTTTGTTGGAGGTGTTGGACACGCAAATCGGCACCACGGGTACACCTGCGGCGATGGCGGCATAAAACGCCCCCATTTTAAACGGCAACAGACCGCGGCCACGGCTTCGTGTGCCTTCAGGGAACATCCAGATGGAAATATTTTTCTTTTTGATGTGCTCGACGATGGCAGAGATAGTGCCATGGGCACGCGAGCGGTTTTCCCGGTCAATCAGCAGGTTGCCTGTCAGCCAGTAAAGTTGGCCAAAAAAAGGTATCCATAACAGGCTTTTTTTCCCTACGGTGACCGTGCGTGGCTGCACCATACTCGCCGCAGTGACCATGTCATAATTATTTTGATGATTGGCAATATAAATACAGTTTTGCCGAGTCACCCGCGCCGAGGGATAGCGCAGTTCCACTTTTAGACCCAGCAGCGGGGCCATACGGCCAAACATACGGCCAAAGGTGGCGACATGGCGGGGATTCCTGGGGCTGAAAAGACAATAAATCAAACCAAATACGCAGATACAAATAGAAAGCAGCACCACCACAATGGCACGAATTATCGCTAACATAATAACCTCTTAACCCTCAGCCGCCGCCAGTATAACGGCTTAATAACAAAACACACGGTTATTCCCGACGCGCCAAGATATCACTTAACCCATCCCACAACGCAATTTTACCCAGATTTGACCCTGCCCGGAACGCTGAGTGTGCCGGGCACGACAATTATTGGGCCGGCGGCGCCGTTTCGTCGTTGATCTCCGCCAACGGATCGTCTACTTCCACCCGGTCGATACGCTGCAGACCCCGGGGTAACAGCGTTCCTTTGCGCCCACGTTCGGCACGGTATTTCTGTAGCTCCTCAGCGCGCAGCGTCAGCTTGCGTTTGCCGACAAACAACGTCACCGAGGCTTGGGTGGAAAGCAGCAGCATCCAGAGCAGACGATCGTTACCTGCCGCCGCATCCGCCGAGGCGATGGAGATAATTTTATTGCCCTTACCTTTGGACAACTGCGGTAAATCGCCCGCCGGGAATAACAGCAACCGTCCAGCCTCACTGATCACCAGCAACAGCTGTTCGATATCATCACGAACCCAAAGCGGTGCCATGACACGGGCATTTTCGGGCAGCGTCAACATTGCCTTACCGGCCCGATTACGAGCGACTAAATCATTAAAGGTACACACAAAACCATACCCCGCATCCGACGCCAGCAACAGCTTCTGATCATCAGTTGCGGTAATCATCTGTCCCACAGTCGCGCCTGGCGGCAGCGTCAGCTTGCCGGTAAGCGGCTCGCCTTGCCCCCTGGCCGAGGGCAGCGTCGCAGGTTCCAACGCATAGCTGCGCCCGGTGGAGTCGATAAACACGACCGGCTGATTACTTTTGCCCCGAATGGAGGACAGGAAATTATCACCGGATTTGTAATTTAACGCACTGGGGTCGATATCATGGCCTTTGGCACTGCGCACCCAGCCCATGGTGGAAAGAACAATAGTCACCGGTTCCGAAGGTGTCAATTCGTTCTCACTCAAGGCCTTGGCTTCACCGCGTTCTACCAGTGGTGAACGGCGAGCATCGCCAAAAGTGGCAATATCAGCCTCAATTTCTTTTTTCAGCACATTGCTCAACTTACGTTCGGAGGCCAGGATCCCCTGTAATTTATCGCGCTCCTTTTCCAGCTCAGCCTGCTCCCCGCGAATCTTCATTTCCTCAAGCTTGGCGAGGTGCCGCAGTTTTAACTCCAGAATCGCATCGGCCTGGGTATCGCTTAACGCAAAGCGCTCTATCAATTCCCGCTTCGGTTCATCTGCGGTGCGAATAATATGGATGACTTCATCAAGATTAAGATAAGCCACCAGCAACCCTTGCAAAATATGCAGGCGCCGCAGGACTTTTTCCAGCCGATAGTTCAGGCGGCGTCGTACCGTATCCCGGCGATACACCAACCATTCAGTGAGAATTTCCAACAGGTTTTTCACCGACGGCCGGGCATCGAGTCCAATCATGTTCATATTAATGCGATAGCTGCGCTCCAGATCGGTGGTGGCGAATAAATGGTGCATCACCTGATCAAGGTCCACTCGATTGGAACGTGGCACCACCACCAGTCGGGTGGGGTTTTCATGATCGGACTCATCACGCAGATCCTCCACCATTGGCAACTTTTTCGCCCGCATCTGCGCGGCGATCTGCTCAAGCACCTTGGCGCCGGAAACCTGATGGGGCAAGGCAGTGATCACCGCTTCGCCGTCCTCAATTTTCCACAGGGCGCGCATGCGCACCGAGCCGCGCCCGGTCTGATAGATTTTACGAATATCGTCACTGGGCGTGATAATTTCCGCCTCGGTGGGAAAATCCGGGCCTTTGACGTAATTAAGCAGTTCCTCAAGCGAGGTCGCAGGGTTTTGCAACAGCGCAATGATCGCCGCACCGATCTCGCCGACGTTATGTGGCGGAATATCCGTGGCCATGCCAACCGCGATGCCGGTAGTACCGTTGAGCAGAATATTGGGCAACCGCGCCGGCAGGGTTTTCGGCTCTTGCAACGTACCGTCAAAATTAGGGGCATAATCCACCGTGCCCTGCCCAAGTTCGCCTAACAGCAACTCGGCATATTTAGACAGCCGGGATTCGGTATATCGCATGGCAGCGAAGGATTTCGGATCATCGGGCGCTCCCCAGTTTCCTTGACCATCCACCAGTGGATAGCGATAGGAAAAGGGCTGGGCCATCAACACCATCGCTTCATAACAGGCACTGTCGCCATGAGGATGGTATTTGCCCAACACGTCACCCACGGTACGGGCAGACTTCTTATACTTGGCGTTGGCGCTGAGCCCCAACTCTGACATCGCATAAACGATGCGGCGCTGGACCGGTTTGAGACCATCACCGATAAACGGCAACGCGCGGTCCATAATGACGTACATGGAATAGTTCAGGTACGCACTCTCGGTAAATTTATGCAGCGACAAACGTTCGGCGCCGTCATGAGCCAAATCACTCATTGATCAGTATTTCCTCTCACCGCGGCATGGTCTGGTGGATAGCCACGCCCTTGGTTAGTGTTGATAGCCCATGATACTACCTTATCCGCCCCCCGACTGTCACAGGGGTTAATCGCTACGGTTTATTGCGCGAGGCGCAAAAATGTTCTGCGCTGCGCGGTCTGTTTCCTTACCGCCGCCAGGACTAGACTCCTGCAAACACACTTAAGGCGGGACCACATGCAAAAGATATTCATTATTAACGCAGGGAAAAAGTTCGCCCATTCGCAAGGCATGCTGAATAACACCTTAACCGACGTCGCCGCAACCCAACTGACCGATGCCGGTCACGAGGTTCGTATTACGGCAGTGGATCAGGGTTATGACATTGAACAGGAAATTACCCATTACCTCTGGGCGGACGCGGTTATTTACCAAATGCCCGGCTGGTGGATGGGGACACCCTGGATCCTGAAAAAGTACATTGATGACGTTTTCACCGCCGGCCACGGCCGACTCTACGCCAGCGATGGACGCTCACGCGCGGACAGCAGCAAACAATATGGCTCTGGCGGCCTGTTGCAGGGTACCCACTATATGCTTTCGCTAACCTGGAACGCGCCGTTAGACGCATTTACGGATGCTGAACAGTTTTTTACCGGCGTGGGCGTGGATGGTGTTTACCTGCCTTTCCACAAAGCCAATCAGTTTCTCGGAATGTCAATGTTGCCGACGTTTATCCTCAACGACGTCATAAAGCAACCACAAATTGAACAAGACATTATAAAATATCGCGAGCATCTCGGGCGCGTCTTTGGTTAACTAGTGCCGAACCCACATTAACATCCAAAGACTGAGGAATAGATGATCACGGTAATTGCAGAAATCAAAGTGAAACCGGGACGAAGAGAAGCGGTTTTAGCTGCCATCCAGGCCCTTAGGCCCAGCGTATTAGCCGAAGATGGCTGCGGCGAATATACTTTGCTGACCGACTATAAAGCGCAAGTGCCGTGGCGCAAAACCGCCCCCGACTCCATCTTCATGCTGGAGCAGTGGAAAAGTATCCGCCATCTTGAACAGCACCAACAAGCTCAGCATATGGATGAGCACCGTGCCCATATCAGGAACGATGTTGTGGACGTCACTTTTCATATTCTGGAAAAACGCACGGATTGATTATCGAGTGCACCCATTAAAGGGGAGCCAAATGCTCCCCTTTAATGTTCTCAAACCCCGCCGCCAAACCCGCCAACACCGAATCTACCGCAGTCCCGGTTAACGAACCCGCAGGTCATGCCCATCCGCGTGACATTATGATTTCATTAAACCTTATTAAAAAAATGGTTATTATCATTTTCCATTAAAGCGCTATTACATTCTGAAAATGCGTTCCGACCTGTGCCACGGTTTGCAACCTCAAGGCGCGACAGGGTCGTTCTCCCCCGCCATACTTCGCCTCTGCAACACCATGCCATTACTTTTTCATGACTACCGGAGACGCAATGCTAAGTTTGTTTAGACCCGCAGCCCATAAACCCCGTGTACCTGATCAACGAATCGACTCACTTTATCGCCGCCTGCGTTGGCAAATTTTCTTTGGTATTTTTTTCGGTTACGCCGCCTACTACTTAGTCCGTAAGAACTTTGCCCTGGCGATGCCCTACCTGGTTGAACAAGGTTACAGCCACGGAGATCTGGGGCTCGCGTTTTCAGGTATTTCCATTGCTTATGGCATTTCTAAATTTGTAATGGGATCGATTTCCGATCGCTCTAATCCACGCATTTTTTTACCCGCCGGGTTGGTATTGGCCGCGTCGGTAATGTTGTTTATGGGTTTAGTGCCCTGGGCAACATCAAGCATCGCCATTATGTTTATCCTGCTGTTTATCTGCGGGTGGTTCCAAGGCATGGGCTGGCCGCCCTGTGGCCGGATCATGGTACATTGGTGGTCCCATAAGGAAAGGGGGTCGGTGGTTTCCGTCTGGAACTGTGCCCACAACGTCGGCGGCGGCATCCCGCCACTGCTGTTTCTGTTGGGCATGGTCTGGTTTAATGATTGGCATTGCGCACTGTATATGCCGGCCATCGTCGCCATTATCATCGCCTTGGCAGCCTATGTGCTGATGCGCGATACGCCGCAGTCCTGCGGCCTGCCCGTGATTGAAGAGTATAAAAACGACTACCCGGTCGACTATGACCCACAGTCTGCCGAACAGGAACTGAGCACCCGGCAAATTCTGCAACGGTATATCTTTCCAAATAAACTATTATGGTATATCGCATTGGCCAACGTCTTCGTTTACCTGCTGCGCTACGGCATCCTCGACTGGTCACCTACCTACCTTAAAGAGGTAAAACACTTTTCGCTAGACAAGTCGTCCTGGACCTATTTCCTTTATGAATATGCCGGTATTCCCGGTACGTTGCTGTGCGGCTGGATGTCAGATCGCTTGTTCAAAGGCAACCGCGGCGCCACGGGCATGTTTTTTATGGTGTTGGTGACCATCGCCACAGTGGTTTATTGGCTCAACCCCGCCGGTAATCCTGGCATCGATATGCTATGTATGATCGTGATTGGTTTCCTAATCTATGGCCCGGTGATGCTGATCGGTCTGCATGCGCTGGAGCTGGCACCGAAAAAGGCTGCTGGCACCGCCGCCGGATTTACCGGCCTGTTTGGTTATCTGGGCGGCTCAGTGGCTGCAAGCTCCATCGTGGGGTATACCGTGGACTATTTCGGTTGGGATGGTGGTTTTATCGTGATGATCGGCGGGTGTCTGCTGGCGGTGCTGCTGCTAGCACTGACTATGCTGAGCGAAAAAAAACACCGTCAGACATTAATCATGGCCACTGACTGATCCTGACGCCCACAGGTGGCTGCGTTCATTCAGCGCGAAGCATGACGGGATACCCTAAATAATTCGTGTTGCAGGCAGGCGGCAAACGAATGAACCCCGATGAGCTTACTCCAGTAAGTGATTCGGGTGAATGAGCGCAGCCAACGCACCTGCAGCGCGAAGTATGACGGGATACCCTAAATAATTCGTGTTGCAGGCAGGCGGCAAACGAATGAACCCCGATGAGCTTACTCCAGTAAGTGATTCGGGTGAATGAGCGCAGCCAACGCACCTGCAGCGCGAAGTATGACGGGATACCCTAAATAATTCGTGTTGCAGGCAGGCGGCAAACGAATGAACCCCGATGAGCTTACTCCGGTAAGTAATTCGGGTGAATGAGCGCAGCCAACGCACCTGCAGCGCGAAGTATGACGGGTATGGGTATCAGAAGATAAGCTTAAACACCCCTGTCAGGGTCAGTAAACCAACAATAAAGATAATCGCAATAATCCACAGAAATATTTTCATTCCCTATTCCTTCTTATGGGTTGTTGTTTTGTCTAACTTAACTCGACGATATCGTTATGTCAGTATAGAAGAACCCATGAGAAAAACAGGGCAGCGGCGGTAAAAAAATACCGCAATTCCACCACTAGCCGTTTTGCCGGATACGGGCTATCAGCGCATCAACGTCACTGATATGCGGCGCGGCGATGATCAGCATATTCCCCATGCTGAGCGCATGGCGCTGGCAGTCAAGACGCATGACGTCGTCGCCAATGCCATCAAGATCGGCTACATGGGCAAAACCCATCGTGCGGCGAATCAACTCGGTGCCGCAAAAACCAACGGCGTCGCGCCACACCCCGAGCAGGAATTGATGGGCGTAACCCGGGGTAGCCAGCATGGCATCAGTGGTTTTTTCTGCCGCCAGCGCCAGAAAACCCTCGCTAAAGGCCAACCACAGTTCACGTATGTCCCGCAATCGCTGTTCACGACCGCTTGCCGCTTCACGTAGCGCCAACAACCCGGGCAGTCCGCAATAATTAAGCAATAAATTACCCATGGCGGTACCGATGTCGAAACCCATCGGGCCGTAAAAACCGAATTCCGCGTCAATAACCTTTAAGCGACCATTAGCCACAAACACCGAACCGCTATGAATATCGCCATGCAGCAACGCCTCGGCCTGGCTCAGGAACCGGTGCTTTAAACCGGCCACCGCCAGGTTAAGCGACCGATCCACGCGCAGCGCTGTCACCTCCGGTTCCAGCGCTGGTGGATAGGCATTACGTTCATGAATCTGATAGGGCTCGGTGAAAAACAGATCTTCGGTGATCTGGCACATTTCCGGGTTGAGAAACCGCGCCACCTGGGCTTTTTTGCGCTGGGCTGACAGGAAAAAATCGGAGGTATGAAACAGCGCTTGCGCCAGATATTCCCCCAGTTGACGTGCGGCCTGCGGATAATGTACCCCCAGCAGCAGTTCGCGCCGCCAGATGACATGATCAGAGAGATCTTCTTGTATCATCACTGCTAATTGGGGGTCGTGATGCAGGATACGTACCGTGTGCTGTGGGCAATACTGTCCATGGACCAATAGGGTTTGCGCTTCGATCCTGGCGCGATCGAGCGTAAGCGGCCAGGATTCGCCGACGCAACGCACATAGGGTAACGCCTGTTTGACGATGATCCGACTGATTCCCTGGCTATCGAGGATTTTAAACACTAAATTCAGGTTGCCGTCACCGACCTCCTGCGCATCCACCAAGGATTGGGGATCGGACAAGCCGGCATATTGACGGGCATAGTCCACGGCACCGGCGGCGGTAAGGGTATGGTATTTCGACATATCAACACCTCAAACGTTTAGACGTCTATACTTCTTTATGCCATGTTGTCAGAATACGGAATAAGTTGCAATTGCCCAAAAGGACTTAACATTTCATGCAAAACCTTAACACCACCAGTATGCAAATTCGCGACAATCGCTTGTGGATTTTGGACCAACAAAAGCTACCGCAGGAGCAGAGCTGGTGCGCTACGGATACAGTGGCGGATCTGGTGGATCATATCCGCACCTTGCGGGTGCGCGGTGCGCCGCTAATCGGCCTGACCGCCAGCCTGCTCCTGGGGTTACTGGCTGAACAGGGAATGAGACGCGACCTACTGCGCACGGCGCTAGCGGTTCTGCGTGAGGCTCGGCCGACAGCGGTAAATTTGATGAACAATATGGCTCGCATGGCGGCGGCACTGGATCGGGACGATTATGCCGCCGCTATGGTCACGCAAGCACTGCAGTTGGTGGAGGAGGATCGGGGGCTTTGCCTGGCCATCGCCGGTCATGGGGTGGGACTGGTTACGCCCGACAGTCGCCTGCTGACCCATTGCAATACCGGTGGGCTAGCCACTGCGGGCATCGGCACCGCGCTAGGGGTCATTCGCCATGCCGCCGCCCTGGGCAAGGTACGCCAGGTCTGGGTGGATGAAACCCGGCCACTGCTACAGGGGGGACGATTGACCGCCTGGGAACTGGGCGAGTTGGGTATTCCCTATCAGCTGATCTGCGATGCCATGGCCGCAGGCCTGATGGCACGGGGGGTGGTGGACGCGGTTTGGGTAGGGGCGGATCGCATTGCCGCCAACGGCGATGTGGCCAACAAAATTGGCACCTACAGTCTGGCAGTGCTGGCCCATTACCATGGCATTCCATTTTATGTCGCAGCACCCCATACCACCCACGACCCACACTGCCCGAACGGCGAGTCCATTCCCATAGAACAGCGTCCGGCGGAGGAAGTGACCGGCGTCAGCGGCAGTTTCGGCAGTTGCCGCTGGGCACCGGAACAGGCGAAGGTCGATAACCCGGCCTTCGACGTCACCCCGGCGGCACTGATTAGCGCCTGGGTACTGGACACCGGCATCATCACCCCGGCCATGGCCGCCGCGGGCGTTTTCCGCCAAGGGCTGACGGCGGCCGACCGGTAATCGCTCACCCACCGCCGCAGCCAGTGGCGAGGGTCTTTAACTCTTATACAGCGAGCGACGCTGCCAGCCTACCCAGCATGGCGCGCTGGCCTAAGGGGCGTTGGCCCGGTGTTAACGCACCAGGCGCGGGTAATGGTCGGCAATGCCATCGCCGGTGAACCTCGCCACCCATCCATCCGGGTTATCAAAAACCCGGATGGCGGTGAAATTGGGTTCAGCCCCCATATCAAACCAGTGCGGAGTACCGGCGGGCACTGAAATAAGATCATCTTTCTCGCACAGGATTTGCCAGATTTTTCCGTGAAGATGCAGGCAAAACAGACCAGACCCTTCGACAAAAAAACGGACTTCGTCTTCGCCGTGGGTATGCTCCGACAAAAACTTGGCGCGCAGCGCCTCCCGCTCGGGATGGTTGGGTCGCATGCTGATCACATCCCAGCTTTGGTAGCCTTTTTCCGCTACCAGCCGGTCGATAGCATGTTGATAAGCAGCCAGTACCTCGGCGGGCTGCGGGTCGTCACCGACATCACGGTCGGCTCGCCAGCGTTCAAACCTGACCCCGATGGCGTCAAGCTGACGGCCAATGGCCTCGGCATCGCAACTTTGCCATATCGATTGGCCAGCATCGGTATCAGTAAAAATGGTTAACGCGCTCATTGAGCCATCTCCTGTAAGTCAATCTGGTCAAAACGATGTACCTGAGGGTGCATGGATGTCACGTCTGCTACCAGCAGATCCCGCACCAACTGGCAGGTGAGCCAGCCTGCGGCGCGCGCGGCGTCCAGCTCCGGTGTGGTATCCGAAAGAAACAGCACGTCCGCGGGAGGCAGTTTTAACTCGCCAGCAATGGCGCGATACGCGCTGATGTCACGTTTGGCGCCGACGCGGGTATCAAAATAACCGCTGAACAGCGGCCGCAGATCGCCGGCATCGCTATAACCGAACAGTAATTGCTGTGCTTGTACCGATCCGGAAGAATAGACATACAACCGTATTCCCTCGCGCTGCCAGGTTTCCAACTGAGGCGCCACATCAGGGTAAAGGTGGCCGCGAAAATCCCCCTGCTGGTACCCATCGCGCCAAATCATGCCTTGCAAAGCCTTTAGCGCGGTGGACTTGCAATCCTGATCCATAAAACCGAACAGCGTGGTGATAAGACTTGGCAGATCGGCGGCCGGTTGGCCTATTTCGCAGCGCAACTCGCCAAGGGCCAACGCAACATCAGGCTGATCTTGGTGCTGGCGTAGATAAGCCGCCAGCCGTTCGCGTGCATAGGGAAACAGCACCTGGTGAACAAAACGGATGTCGCTGGTGGTCCCTTCGATATCGCACACAATCGCCTTAATCATTTGGTCTCCAATAGCCGACGCTGTAACTCGCAGTGGAACAAAAACTCGAGGCCTTCCAGGTGACGTCGCGCTTGCTGAATGTCTCGGCCCCAGCAATACAAACCGTGGCCGCGCACTAGAAAACCAAAACGCAGCGGGTCGCGATGATGACGCTCGGCAACCTGTGCCGCCAAGGTCGGGATATCCTGATGGTTCTCAAAAATCGCGATGACCACGGACTCCAGGTGGCTGCCGACCCCGGTAAGGGATTTTTGCATCTCATACCCGGTCAGATCCAGCGTAGGACCCAGTTCGGCTCGGGACAGAACGGTGGCGTTTACCGAATGGGTATGCAAAATGGCCCCTACCGCCGGATGGCTGCGATAAAGCAGGGTATGTAGACCGGTCTCGGCGGAAGGGGTCCGCGTATCGTCTACCTGGTTACTGGCGATATCCACCGCCAGAAAATCCTCCACCCGCAACGAACCCTTGTCTTTACCCGATTCACTGATCAGACAGCGTTGCTCGCTGCTGCGTATCGACATATTGCCGCCAGTGGCGGGACACCATCCCCTGGCGCCAATCCAATGACACGCGTCCACCAATGCGGCGAGTTGCCCGTCTTCCGACATAGTGATTTATCCCCTGGTGTTAATAATGATCCTACTATTTTAGCCGTTTAAACATCCATATGGCTTTATAGCCAAAGAGTAACATCAGGTTAATGTGCCGACAACATATTCAATTTATCCCAAACGCCTTATATACCCGTCATACTTCAAGCTGCAGGTGCGTTGGCAATACTCAACCCATCCCTGGGCCTCGCCCTTAGCGGGGCCGCAACAGATCGCGTTCAAATCTGCTCCAGACAGGTTTGTCTCTGCGTCGCCGCCTTCCTGCAACTCGAACTTAATTCGTAAGGCGGGGCATGAGTCGTGAAGTGAAAACGTTTGCTTTGGTTCAACAATATCGATCACGTTATTGATTCTCGAACCATTCAAGTGACTGCTCCCCGCCGTAAACGGCGAGGTTTCCCACTTCTTAGGCCGCAACCGTCTGTATGACGGATTTACGCTGGCCTCGATGGGCAGAAACGACGCGTCCCGCCGCGGGTAATTCTATTATGCCCTTGCACTGGATGTTGAGCGCCGCGTTTATATCGCGGTCATGGTCAACTCCGCATTCAGTGTCTCTACAATGACCGCTTGGTTTTCGTCAACCATTGCGCGAGAGAGTGTGTGCTGGACGTCGGCGCGGGCGTTCGCCACCCGTTCGTGTACTGCGCCCAGCATTAACCGTGCTTTGCGTCGATTGGCGCTACCTCGTTGTCTTCGGCAAAGTGCTTTCTGTTTGCGTCGCAGGTTGCGGCTGGCGTTTATCACGTGACGGGGGTAAGCGTGGCGGCTGATATGAAGTGCTTTATTGTATGCGAACCGAACCGCGCCGAACTGAACCTTTAAACATGCAGCGTGTTCGTCAGTAGGGTACAACCGTACTTTTGTTGCTCTTTTCATATTCAGCGCTCATGAAGAGAATACGCATAATCTATAGCGTCATGGGGCATCATTCAAAAGAGTGCATATCACAATGATTTAACGGGGTATCTACGCCGTCGCCACCGCATCAGTAAGCGTGTTGTTCATTTGATTTTTACGACGAAATACCGCCGTAAGATACGGGATGGCAAGATGATAATGCAGATATGTGAGGCGTTCTTATCTGCTGCTGAGAAACTCGAAATAGAGATCATTGAGATGGATGGAGAGGGAAATCACGTTCATTTGTGGGTGGCATACCCGCCAAAATGGGCGATCAGTGTGCTGGTCAATAATTTGAAATCAATCAGTAGCCGTCGCGTAAGCATGTTAAACACCCCCCTACGTAAACAAAGTGATCGCGGCATTTTTTGGTCACGTTGTTATTTTGCGTGTAGTACAGGAGGCGCAACCATCGACACCCTGAAAGCGTATGTTGCATCGCAGAAAACACCTGATTAGCTCCCCTTATATCACCGCCCGATTTGAACTGACCCCATATAGTTGGACAGGTTATATCAGGCAGTCAGCAGGGTCCGGGTTTGGTATTCTACCGGGCTCTGACCATTCAGGTGTATCAGGCGGCAAAAAGCCAGGCTCCAGCCCGCTGGTCGAAAGAGACCCGAAACTGGGAGCCTATTGGTCGGTTTAGTACTCCTTTATATTGTTTATTTAACGTATTGATATCAATTTATATAAGACAAATATCTCGTTTTGTATTCTTTACTCTCACTCACTGGACTGATTAAATATTAGAGTGATTCTTTCCGATTGAGTTAAATCAAATCATCAACATAACTCATAATGGACCGTACTAAATTGATGGCGAACTTAGCATCTACTTCATTAAGTAATTTATTTTCTTGATGTAATAAGCTATTGTTATTTAGCAAGTTATTAACTCTATACAATATAGATATTGCAGATCTAAGCATATTAAAAACCTCGCTATTTCTTTCAGGATCTTGCTTTTTTAAAGTGGGAATTGATTAGTGACAATAGTCCTTGTATAGCCTCACTGCCCGTGGTAACAATATTATTAGCGCAAACTTGCTTCAGCGTGCCATGTAAAGCCGTGTGATCCGATCATATGCATTCTGTTGCCCTTGCTGATTTATAAGGATTCCGGCATCTGCAAGGGCTTTGTAGATGTTTCGTTAACGTTATTTACAGGAATAGATGATATACTTTTAAGTGACTCAGCGTTTATAAGGAACTCTATTTCCGCATGCAATTTCTCGTCTTTCATTTTCACATATCGTTGAACGTTATCAAGTTCCCATATATGGTTGAGATTATCTTTTTCCCGATCTAAAATTTTATTAACCGCCTCAATGCAACCCCCTTTAACCTCTGGATTGTGCCAGTGAACATGTTGTCAAAATTTATAAATCCCATCAGGAATATCTTCACCATCACACACAGCAAAAAGCTCAGTCCAATCTCCTTCATTAAAATTGTCGCAAAGAATTTTTGCCAGTTTGATTCTTGATTTACTGTCTAGCATACATGGCTCCATTTAATATTATTAAAATAATTCGATAATATCAGAACGGATGATGTCGGGCATGAGGAATCTCGTATCTCTTGAAGCTATGATAATTATTTATGACCAACTGTGTTGCTAACTAATTGTAAAATATATTTATTTTTTACACTCTAGACATAAAGGTAACTCTGTCTTGAACATTAAAAATCTGGTACAATAGCCAATCTAAAAATAATAACTCATTGATATGCCTACATATCTATCAACAGCATTCCAAGAGTTCCCTCACGGTGCATTTACAGCGCATCGTTTTGACTTTTGCATAGAAACACACAAGTTTCTTGTGATTTTTTCGGAAATCGACACAAGCGATCCAGCCATTCACACGTACAGAAGCGAAGAGGTTGGTTTTGACATTCCTCCTCACTGCTATGACGTTAAGTTTGATAGGCTTGAAAATTTTGAAAGTGGTGAGTTCTACCAACCCCCGCCTCAGGGGCAATGTTCAACCCAATATGGCTTCACTCATGAATTAGCGGAAGCCCTGGAAACCATAATCACACTACATCACAATGTTTATCACGCCAGAGCTTATTTGGCCGTCGCGGAAACCCCAAAGTTGAAACGTTTTTATGACCGTGTTTTACAGCAACCGCCGCATGATGTAGTATATGGAGTCAACGCCGGACTTGGCGAAGGAGGAATGGGTTATGTACTCAAAACGCGATATTTCCACAATTAAACAGATGACATTGGCTGAGCGTAAAGCTGAAGCCATGAAACAGCTCAAGGATTCTTTTGAGCGTGCTGCACACAATGGCACTCTGCGCACCCGTGATGTACACGCCAGTTGACTATATGCTTCCTCTAAAACCCGCTAACGCGGGTTTTTTTATGTCTGCGTTTTACTAATCCTCTTGGCTTGAATATTCAAGTGATCCTTTCCAGTTACCCACAATCACTCAATAAATATGATGTTAATCAATATGTTGTATCGACAGCAACTGCTAAGCACACCCGCTTTGGTTTTCAAGCTTAAATTTCGCTCTCCAGTGTGCCCCAGTGTCAGGATAGATGACACCCCCATCAAAAACTCTAATGGGGCGATGGGGACATTATATGAAACGCATTTCACCGGAACGAAAGGCCGCCACACTGGCCAAATTACTTCCTCCGTACAACATGACGGTCTCTGCAGTTGCGCAAATGGAAGGGATATCGGAAGCTACTCTCTATAACTGGCGTAGTCAGGCAAAAGCAGAGGGGAAACCGGTGCCGGGTGCAGATAAAAACAGTGAACAGTGGCCGGCGCAAGCCCGCCTGGCGGTCGTTATCGAGACCGCCACACTCAGTGGTCGGATTGGGCCAAAACATGCAATTCGGCGGTGAATCTCGTTTTTTTAGTCATCGGGACATCCTTTTAGGGACGGTGATTATACCGTCTTAAATGCTGTCCGGCATTAGTAGACCATATATGGACGCCCCGGGTGTTACAAGTACTGGTTCGATACGGTTTGCGACCATATATCCGGGGTCATTACTGGGTTAAACAACCCGCGCCATGATGTTATCCGAGCCCTGTTTCCTTATCACTACACCGGTATATGATTACCCAGGTCAACTTCAGGCTGTTACAGGGACGGTAGCCGTTTTCTCATCAGTGCTTGCAAACTCAGAGAGACATATTTTCTTTAACGCTATATTAAGTTAACTCACAGCAAAAGCCTTATTCATATCAAAATCAACGCCATCAGTCAGTATTCGCCAGATAATCCGGGTCAGCTTATTGGCCAGCGCCACTGTGGTTTTCAGAAACCCTCGCCGGGCATCAAGCCTTTTCAGCCAATGGCCCAGGCTGTCGTCACGTTTTTTCACGCATCGCATCACGGATCGTGCGCCATGGATGACCAGTATTCTTAGGCTGCGATTGCCATTTTTTGTCAAAGAGGACAATCTTTGTTTTCCTCCCGAACTGTGCTGCCGGGGGACCAGACCGCACCAGGCGGATCATTCTCTGCCGCTGGAGAACTGCACAGCATCCACTTCACTGATAAAAGCCGCAGCGATAAGCGGGCCGACACCCGGGATCGTTAATAAATGACGATAGGCTGTCTGTTGTGAAGACAATGCCGCAATTTCTTTATCCAGACAGGTGGCGCGTTCATTCAGGGCCTGCATATCTTCCCGTAATGAAGAAAATAAACGGCGAAGCGTATCCAGCAATTTCTGACGCGATATTTTTTTGTTCCAGGCAACAGAACCATCAACCATCCAGACACAGACTTGAAAAACAGATTTGGCAATATCGATACCAACAACTCTGATCGTGTTCATGTGATGTTACTCCCGGATTAATGCAGTCAGTAAAAGTATGGCACTGACTACCTTAGGAAGGGGCGTCCATCACATCACTTCAATATCGAGTGGCCCAGTCAGCCCATCCAGAACGGTGGAGCGGTGGAATAAGAAATTGGCAGGGGGTGACAACATGCTTGACACTGACCGAAATGTATCCACCACCATTCGTTTTAACTGCCGGAAAACGAAAGATATTTTTAACTGCGGACCATTTTATCTTGCGCGCTGGATTAGTCATAATGTAGCCCAGTTCAAGTATCCCTACTTGAACTGTTGCCTATTTATAAACTTCTGCTTAATTATTTATAATCTTCTGATTTAATTTTATAAATTTCTTATAAAAACGACACTATACGTCGATTTCGGCCTCGTCACCCTTTTCCTGCAGCCAGTTGCGCCGATCTTCGGAACGTTTTTTGGCCAGCAACATATCCATCATCGCCAGTGTCTGCTGCATATCCTCGTCGTCGATGGTTAACTGCACCAAACGGCGGGTATTGGGATCAAGAGTGGTTTCGCGTAACTGCGGCGGGTTCATTTCACCCAGCCCTTTGAATCGCTGTACGTTTGGCGTGCCCTTCTTGCGTTTAAGCTGCTCAAGTATCCCATTCTTTTCACCCTCGTCCAGGGCATAAAACACCTCTTTGCCCAAATCGATGCGATACAACGGCGGCATGGCGACATAAATATGGCCCCCTTTCACCACGGCACTGAAATGGCGGACAAACAGCGCGCACAGCAAAGTGGCAATATGCAGACCGTCCGAGTCGGCATCCGCCAAGATGCAGATCTTGCCGTAGCGCAGTTGGCTGAGATCGTCGCTGTCGGGATCGATGCCGATGGCCACGGAAATATCATGGACTTCCTGCGAGGCCAATACTTCGTCGGACGAGACTTCCCAGGTATTGAGGATCTTGCCTTTAAGCGGCATGATCGCCTGGTATTCGCGATCCCGCGCCTGCTTGGCCGATCCACCTGCGGAATCACCTTCCACCAGAAACAGCTCGGTACGTGCCAGATCCTGCGCGGTACAGTCCGCTAGCTTGCCGGGTAACGCCGGGCCGCTGGTGAGCTTTTTACGCACCACTTTTTTTGATGCGCGCAAACGCCGCTGGGCGCTGTTAATGGCCAGTTCGGCCAACTGATCGGCAATTTGGGTATTCTGATTGAGCCACAGGCTAAACGCGTCTTTCACCACCCCTGACACATAAGCCGCACATTGGCGAGACGACAGGCGCTCTTTGGTCTGACCGGCAAACTGCGGGTCTTGCATTTTCACCGACAGTACGTACGCACAGCGCTCCCAAATATCTTCCGCCGACAGCTTGACGCCGCGCGGCAAAATATTGCGATACTCGCAAAAATCGCGCATGGCGTCGAGCAGCCCTTGGCGCAGCCCGTTAACATGGGTACCACCCTGTGGCGTGGGTATCAGATTAACGTAGCTTTCGGTAAGCAGTTCGCCACCTTCGGGCAGCCAGAGCAGCGCCCAGTCCACCGTTTCAGTTTCGCTAGCGAAAGCGCCGACAAACGGTGCCTCGGGCAGGGTGATCAGGCCGTTGATCGCCTGGTTAAGGTAATCCGTCAGACCCGATGCATAGCACCAACGGGTCTCGGTATTGTTTACCTGGTCGTTAAAAACAATTTCCACGCCGGGACATAATACTGCTTTTGCCTTAAGCAAATGGGCCAACCGGGAAGCGGAAAAACGCGGGCTGTCAAAGAACTGGGGATCGGGCCAGAAATGGACGCTGGTACCGGTATTACGTTTTCCACAGGTGCCCACCAACGACAGGTCTTCTACCTTATCGCCGTTTTCAAACGCGATAGCATACACATTGCCATCGCGGCGCACCTTGACGTCCACTCGGGTGGAGAGCGCATTGACTACCGAAATACCAACGCCGTGCAGGCCACCGGAAAACTGATAGCTCTTATTGGAAAACTTGCCGCCGGCATGCAGGCGACACATAATCAATTCCACTGCCGGCACACCTTCCTCAGTGTGGATATCCACTGGCATACCGCGCCCATCATCAGTGACTTCCAGCGATTGATCGGCATACAGCACCACATCGATACGGCGGGCATGCCCGGCCAAGGCTTCATCCACGCTGTTATCGATAACTTCCTGGCCCAGATGATTGGGCCGCGAGGTGTCTGTATACATCCCGGGGCGTCGGCGCACCGGTTCCAACCCGCTTAGTACTTCTATCGCATCGGCGTTATAGCTTGTTTCAGTCATGGCTTAAATCGTATTTCGTGACAAATTGTTGGAGAGCCTACCGCAAAGAGTACCTGCTCGGGAAGCGTTATTCGCGTGGCTCAAAGGGTGGCGATTCAGTCCGGATTAAGACCCAGGAAGTCAATGATGGGCGCAAAAAAGTGGTCAAAGCCAATAAAAGCATGGTTTCCGCCCGATTCCACGGTTTGGCGGCAATGCGTATAATATTCCTGCGCCTGTCGGTAATCGAGGATTTCGTCGCCCGTTTGTTGCAGCAACCAGATAAGATCCGGCGATTCGAGCTTTTCGATCTGCATTAATTTCAGATCATAAATATGCTGTGACTCTAGCACATAACGACGGCCGGTGTAGGGATTCTCGTTGGCGCCTAAATAATGGGTTAATAATTCAAAGGGACGCACGGCCGGATTCACCACCACCGCCGGCAACATAAAGGATTGCGACAGCCAGGTGGCATAATACCCGCCCAAAGATGAACCGACAATGCCCACAGGCTCGCCCGCGCGCGCCAGCACCAGCGACTCGAGCAGCTCGGCCGCGTCGGCCGGGTAATCCGGCAACTGCGGAACCAACATCTCAATGGCCGGATGATATTCCTGCAACCAAGCCTGCAGGGATACCGCTTTGGCCGAGGCCGGGGAACTGTTAAAACCATGCAGATAAAGCAAGAGCGCCATCAATAACCTTCCGAATCCGTGTCGGGCAAGTATTCGTCGTCGTTTAACCGATGCACTTCGGTGGACAACGTCCCGTCGGGATGTAAATCGAGATAACGCCAGCCAGGAGCGATGGGATCGATAGTAAAATTGGTGCAGTGCGGCTTGAACTGGACACAGGTAGACGGCGAAGCCAGCACGCGCCGCCCTTGCCAGTCCACATCGAGCTCTTGATGAATATGGCCGCACAGCAAGGTGTTCACCCGCGGAAATTTAGCCAGCACCTCCGCCAGCATATGGGCATTTCGCAAACTATGCTGATCCAGCCAGATACATCCCGAAGCAAAGGGATGGTGATGCAGCAGTAGCAGCGTATTGCGCTGTGGCTCAGAAGAGAGCACCTTGTCCAGCCAACCCAGTTGGTAATCGCTAAGTTCGCCATGGGGTACGCCGGAAACCTGGCTGTCAAGCAGCACCACTTGCCAGTTATCACCGAGCAGCACGTGTTTTGAGGGTAAAATCCCACACTCGTCCAGCGCTTTAACCATGGCGGGCTGAAAATCATGATTGCCGGGCAACCAGACACAGGGTGCGGGCAAGCGGGCAATGCCTCTGGCAAAATGCCGATAGGCCTGTAAAGAATGGTCCTGGGCCAAATCACCCGTCGCAACCACCAAATCATAGTGCAACCGTTCGGCTTCAACCGCATCAAGTACCGCGCTGTAACTTCGGAAAGTATTTACGCCGAGCAGGGCCTCATCCTCACCAGCAAACAGGTGAGTATCGGTGATTTGTAAAATCCTGATTATGGCCCCGTGCGCCACAGGAAGAGTCAACAGGCTTTCCAAAGGTTATCCTTGGTTATCAAAATCCGTTCAACAAACAGGAACCGCCATCGCCCCATACGCTAAACAATAGCGTAGCCAATCCGCGAGGAATTGGTTGATTTGATGTTTTTCGTCACGTTGATGTAACTTTTTATTAGGGTAATCATACCGTGCCTTGAAACGATAGATCTGCTGGCTTGAACACACTTCCGCAACCAGCGCGTCTCGATAGAGCCGCACACTCATGGACGGCAAGCTCCAGTAGCTGAGTACCGGCTCGGTCTGCAGTATTTGTACCAAGGTGGTATAACGGGTCGCCTCAAGGATTGTCAGGCGATAGCTGGCCCCATTAACCTGGTAGGTGATCTGATCGCCCACCTCGTTGGTGCGCGGCAACAGCCGGCGCAATTGGGCGAAATTCGTCTCACACAGGCGCATCATTTCTGGAAAATCCGGGGTGTAGCGCTTGATCATTAATCGGCCCACTCTTTTCTTAGCGATTCATGGTGCAACGCCAGCCATTGCAAAGCAATGACAGAGGCCGCGTTATCGATGACACCCTCTTCAACCCAGCGATAAGCCTGTTCGCGGCTGACCACATGAAGCCGAATGTCCTCGTTCTCTTCCACCAATCCGTGGATACCTTCAGCCACCAGCGCATTAACCTCGCCCACCATAATCGTCAAGCGCTCACTGGTGCCGCCTGGGCTGGCTAAATAGCTTAGCATGCGTTTGCAGCGCCCCACGTCCAGTCCCGCTTCCTCCTGCGATTCGCGTCTGGCCACCTGCTCATCCGTTTCACCGGGTTCTATCATCCCAGCCACCATTTCCAACAACCAGGGCGTCGGACTGCTATCATAAGAGGCAATCCGGATTTGTTCCAATAGAACCACTTCATCACGTAACGGGTCATAGGGTAGCAAGACGACAGCATGCCCGCGTTCAAAAACTTCCCGCGTCACTTCGCCGCTCATTTCGCCATTGAAAAGCCGATGGCGGAATCGATAAAGCTCCAGGGAAAAGAATCCTTGGTAACGTTTTTCCCGCGCGATCATTTCTACATCGTTTTTACCTAAAGTGACGGGAGATTTTTCCGAAAATGCCATGTGAACAACTCCTAATGGGATTAATGTGTCAGTAACATCGCTGACGGGCAAATCACTTTTTTCAATAGTTAGCCGAATAGTGAAAAATTTGCTTCACAGATCTAAGATGGCACATTAAGCCATCTCATTATTCTGGCGGACTCTGTTAGAATCATGCACTATTTAGTTTAATGGCTTTTTTGTCGACAGCGCTACCATAGCAATTTTGCTGTATCAAAAGGAATGCAAATGAAGAAACTGCTCCCCCTTCTTATCGGATTGGGCCTCGTCGGCTTCAGTACTATAAGTCAGGCAGAAAATCTGCTACAGGTGTACCAGCAGGCGCAATTGTCCAACCCGGATCTGCGCCAGTCCGCCGCCGAACGCGACGCGGCGTATGAAAAGATTAACGAATCACGCAGTCCACTGTTGCCACAGCTTGGACTGTCAGGGGATTATACTTATACCACCGGCTTTCGCGATCAGAAGGATGTTAACTCCAACGCCACCAGCGGTTCGCTACAGTTAACACAAACCCTTTTTGATATGTCCAAGTGGCGCCAGTTGACGCTCCAGGAAAAGACCGCCGGCATTCAGGAAGTCAGCTACCAGACCGAACAGCAAACGATACTGCTCAATACCGCCACCGACTATTTTAACGTATTAGACGCCATTGACGCACTGTCTTATACCGAGGCACAGAAACAATCGATTTATCGTGAATTGGACCAGACCACCCAGCGGTTTAACGTGGGCCTGGTGGCGATCACCGACGTGCATAACGCCCGCGCCCAGTATGATTTGGTTTTGGCTAACGAAGTTAGCGCCCGTAACACGCTGGATAACGCACTGGAAACCCTGCGACAAATCAGTGGTAATTACTACCCGCAGCTCGCCTCGTTAAACATTGAAAACTTTTCTATGCAGCGCCCAGAACCGATCGCCAGCCTGCTGAAACAAGCGGAAAATCGTAACCTAAACTTGTTGAGTGCCCGTCTCTCACAGGATCTGGCGCGCGAACAAATCCGCTACTACGAAACCGGCCATTACCCCACCTTGGGATTAACGGCGTCTTCGTCACTCAGCAACACCGCGTATAACGGTTCGAAAACAGATAATAACGCCAGCTATACTAATAAAAATATCGGACAGAACGCCATTGGCCTGACGTTGAGTGTCCCCATATACTCCGGTGGCTCGGTAACATCCCAGGTTAAGCAAGCACAGTATAATTTTGTCAGCGCTAGCGAGCAGTTGGAAAGTGCCCATCGCAGCATGGTGCAGACGGTACGTTCTTCCTTTAATAATATCTCGGCGTCCATTAGCAGCGTCAAGGCCTACAAGCAGGCGGTTATCTCGGCGCAAAGCTCTCTGGATGCCTCCCAAGCCGGTTATGACGTTGGTACCCGCACCATCGTCGACGTGCTGGATGCCACCACGACGCTGTATAACGCCAAGCAAAATCTATCCGCCGCGCGATACACCTATTTGATTAACCAACTGACGCTGAAGTCGGCCCTGGGTACCCTAAACGAAAGCGATATCCTGGCGATGAATGGTGTTCTGGGCAAGCCCATAACCACCACCCCCGAACAGGTCGCGCCAGAAAATCCTGCTCAGGCGGCCAATGCTGAAGGTATCAATCCAAGCCGCTCGCAAACCGCTATGCCGCAAGCCTCAACGGTAAGCGCTACCACCCCGGTCACCAGTGCCAATACCACCGGGCGCAATCCCTTTAGGCATTAGGCAGCGCCCCGCGATTGACCTAAGTCCCTTCGCGGGGTACCCCCTCGCTCGCCTATTCAGGCGGGCAGCATGTCCACCTGATGTGTGCACCCCCCCGCATACCCACCATCCCACCATTGTTTGTGTATAAATATGTAAATATATTTCAAGCGGACATGTGTATGCTTCTTCTTTAGACGTTTTTACCTTATCCTTGATGAGCAGATCTCTGGAAATGTTAACGCATTAATAAAGCAGGATAATAATGAAACGGACAAAAAACATTCATCACGCCAGTTTTCGTAAGCAATGGCGTACTTATCGAATGGCGCCGGTGGCGCTGGCGGTCAGTGCGGTATTTATGTTGGCCGGTTGTGAAAAAAGCGACCAGAACGTCTCGCTGTATCAGAATAGCGACGACTGTACCCGCGCCAATCCGTCGATGAGCGCACAGTGCACCACTGCGTTTAACAACGCGCAGAAGGAAGCAGCGAAAACCGCACCGAAATACGCCACCCGCGAAGATTGCATCGCTGAATTTGGCGAAGGGCAATGCACCCAGGCACCCGCTCAGGCTGGGATGGGTGCTCAATCCCAACAAAGCGGCAGCTTCTGGATGCCGCTTATGGCCGGTTACATGATGGGCCGCATGATGGGCGGCGGCGGTTACTCCCAACAGCCGCTATTTAGCTCGCGCGCACCCAATAGCCCGGCCAACGGCAAGTTCGTTGACGCCAGCGGCCGTAATTACGGTCCCGCTACCGGTGGACGCAGCATGAGCGTACCGCCATCGGCCATGGCGCCCAAACCCCCGACCACCGCTACCGTCACCCGTGGCGGCTTCGGTGAGACGGTAGCCAAACAAAACTCGGCGATGCAGCGCAGTAGCGCCATGCCTCGGCGCAGCATGGGCGGCTAAGCGAACGATGAAAAGAGTCACCCTGAACGAACGCCCGGACTGGCGTGCAAAAGCCACAGAATACGGTTTTGAATTTCATACCATGTATGGCGAACCCTACTGGTGCGAAGACGCCTATTATCAGTTTACGCTGGCGCAGATTGAAACCCTGGAGGACGTCACCGCCGAGCTGCACCAAATGTGCCTTAAGGTGGTAGAAAAAGTGGTAGACAGCGACGCGCTGATGACCCGATTTCAAATACCCAAGCATACTTGGCAATTTGTTCGTAACGCGTGGCACTCTGGCCAGCCTTCGCTCTACTCGCGTCTGGATCTGGTTTACGACGGGCAACATCCGCCGAAACTGCTGGAGAACAACGCCGACACGCCAACGTCGCTGTATGAATCCGCATTTTTCCAATGGATTTGGCTGGAGGATCAGATCAAATCCGGCCAACTCCCGCCCGGTGCCGACCAGTATAATAGTCTGCAGGAAAAAATAATTGAGCGTTTTAGTCAATTAAAACAAGAATATGGCGTAAATCTTCTCCACTTCGCCTGCTGCCAGGACAGCGTAGAGGATCGTGGTACGGTGCAATACCTGCAGGACTGCGCGCTGGAGGCGGCGTTAGCCAACGATTTTTTGTTTATTGAAGAGATTGGTCTGGGGGAAAAAGGGCAATTTACCGATACGGAAAATCAGGTCATCAGCAATCTGTTCAAGCTCTATCCGTGGGAGTTCCTGCTGCGGGAAATATTCTCCACCAAGCTGGAGGACGCCGGAGTACGCTGGCTGGAACCCGCCTGGAAGAGCATTATTTCCAACAAGGCGCTGCTACCAATGCTCTGGCAGATGTATCCTGGGCATCCTAATCTTCTGCCGGCCTATTTCGCCGACGATAACCCGCCGCCAATGGAACGCTATGTGGTCAAACCGCTGTTTTCCCGCGAAGGGGCCAATATAAGCATTGTGGAAAATGGCAAGGAAACCGCCCATGTGGAAGGTCCTTATGGCAAAGAAGGTTTTATCGTGCAGGAGTTTTGTCCGCTGCCGCGGTTTGGCGACAGCTACACAGTGATCGGCAGTTGGCTGGTGAACGATCAACCCTGTGGACTGGGTATACGTGAAGATAAACAGATGATTACGCAGGATCTCTCGCGTTTTTATCCGCATATCATACTCGGTTAATCCGCGTGACGTTGCGGCGGTGAACCCACGCCGCCGCGTAACATCGATATTACCCCACCTGTACTGACAGCATGCTCAGTGAAGCCATCTCAATGCCCTCCACCGGTACCGAAATCGGTTCCTGACCATCCCAACTGCCCAGGACATACAGCAGTGGCAGATAGTGCTCAGGGGTGGGATTGGACAAGGCAGCACCCTCATGTTGCGAATAATTAACCAGCGGATGCACACCCTCCCCGCGCCAGGCAATGTTATCCCGAACAAATTGATTGAACGATTCAGCCCAGGCATACGGTGCCGCCTCGCCTTGCCAGTTTATCATGCGTAAATTATGCACCACGTTGCCGCTGGCAACGATCATCACCCCCTGATCACGCAGGGCCGCCAGTTTACGCCCTAACTGATAGTGGTATTCCGGTTTCTGAGTACCGTCAACGCTCAATTGCACCATAGGAATATCGGCGTCAGGATACATTTTTTTCACCACCCCCCAAGAACCGTGATCGAATCCCCACTCGGACAGATCGGCCTCCACTGCCACCGGTAACAACAGTTGCTGGATCTCTTTGGCCAGCTCAGGGGAACCCGGCGCCGGATAACGAATATCAAACAGCGCCTGTGGAAAACCGCCAAAATCATGGATTGTACGTGGGTGTTCCATCGCGGTAACCACAGTACCCCGAGTATACCAATGGGCAGATATCGCCAAAATGGCGCGAGGACGAGGCAGGGTCTGACCCAGACGTGACCAGACTTGAGTATATTGATTATCTTCCAGCACATTCATCGGGCTACCGTGGCCAAGGAACAGTGCGGGCATGCGGGATTCGGTCATGATTATTCCTTACTTATCGTTCTTACCGCGCCAAGCGCTCTATGACGCTTACGTTACGCGGTACTGACAAGAAATAAACTCGGATAAGCATGATAATGACTGTCAAAAAAATTGAACATCAACTGGCGGTTGTTTTCATTATCACCAGCACAACGCCCGCAGACAACACTTTCAGCTCCGATTCCCGCGTTTCAGTCACAGACGCCAGTTCACTTTGTTTATATAACGGTGCTCATAACGTATCCTCTCTTTCCGATCAGCCTTTCGTATGCTGATGAGGTGAATCATCTCTGTCCCGTCTTCAAATCGTACTGTATGTGCCACAAGAACCATTACTCAGCCTGTTACCACCCCACTGGCGCGCCACATAATAGTTACATTATTGTGATGCTTCGCCCTCTAATACTGCACTTTTGTGATGCAAGCTCTTTAAATGATGCACTTTTGTTAGGCATGTATTACATAAAGTTACCCTTCAGACCTCCCCTGTCATACAAAAAATCCCTGCCGACCCGAGCTCCGTTACGCTTTTGAAAACATGGCACGTATCGTGCTTTGTTACTTTTATATCATGATTATTTTGAATGACAGAAAAGTAACATCAAGGCGAATATGAAGGATAACTCAGAACTTTTCAGGAAAATTGAAGCTGCGTTCAGTCAGCAAACGCCTAGCGAAAAGCGAATCAGCTCATGGCTGCTGAGTCACCGTGAACAAATTCCGTTTGAGACGGCGGACAGCATCGCCCAAACGACCGGCACCAGTGGGATTACTGTTGGGCGTTATTTGCGCAAGTTGGGTTTTCGTAATCTGGACGATATCAAAAATAGCCTAAAAGATGTTTCGAATACCCCTTACAAGCAATGGGGCGTGATAGATCGCCTAGATTCATGGGAACAGCAGCAGACATTGCCGGATCATGCTAGCCAATCGCTTGAGATGGAGCTGGATGCTATTCGTTATGTCTATCAGATTGCGCAGAGCGAGGCATTCTCTCGCGTTAGTCAGCATATTGCGAAAGCAGATGCGGTCATCGTTATTGGGATCCAGTCCACACGCGGCATTGCCAATACTTTTTTCAGCCATCTTGAGTACCTACGACCACGCGTCACCTACGCCGATGGCTGCTCAGGCAGTTGGCTGGAATCACTCAATTCCGAGTATGACAAACCTTATGTGGTCCTGACGGACGCTCGAGCCTATTCAACCGTTGCACGGCAGTTTTGTCGGGTGGCAACAGAACATCAGGTTTCAATGGCGCTGGTGACAGATATCTGGTGTCCCTGGGCGCGTGACTACCCGGTTGATTTATTACAGGTAAAAACCGATACCGGTAACTTCTGGGACTCGTTGGCTCCGATCAGTTGCCTATTTAACCTGTTGCTGTCTTCGGTTGTGGAATGTCTTGGTCCGAAACTTTCCAGCCGCCTGGCGCAGAACAGGCTGCTACAACAGGAATTTGGCCAATTTGAACGTTAACAATACAGGGATTATTGAATGAGTCAGGAAACAAAACTGGTCGATATTGCAGCTAAATACCCTCAGTTGCGTATCGATTTGAAATATGCCACCGCAGATAATATCACGGGTCATCCGATATACAGTGTTGCCCGGTGTCTGCTTCACACTGATGCGGCAGTGGCGCTGGAAAAATGCATTGAGATTGCCCGGCTTGCGGGTTTCACCTTGTTGGTTCTGGATGCTTACCGGCCACAAACAGCACAAGCGCTTTTGTGGCAGGCATGTCCCGATAAGGACTATGTTGTGCCTTTGTTTCAGGGCTCCAATCACAGCCGGGGCACGGCTATTGACGTCACCCTGATCGATGCGCATGGGAATGTCCTGGATATGGGAACGGGCTTTGATGTAATGGCTGAGCCGTCCCATCCTTATCATCCGTCCATCCCCCAAGCAGCTCAACGAAACCGGCTATTGCTCAATGCAGTCATGATTGGCGGTGGCTTCACTGGCATTGCTACGGAATGGTGGCATTTCGAATTACCGGAAGCAGCCAGTTATCCGCTCTTCGACGATGTTTTCACCTGTATTTATCCAACCCCGATTGACGGAGTATTACCATGAAAATGACCCACACCGCGTCTTTACATTTTCGTCCGCTGATACTTGTGATAGCCATGGCTGCTATATCTGCACCCGCTTTCTCAGCAGTGCCAAAAGATATGCTTGTCATCGGTAAAGCGGCCGATCCACAAACGTTGGATCCGGCCGTCACCATTGATAATAACGATTGGACAGTCACTTATCCGGCCTATCAGCGCTTGATTAAATATAAGACCGAAAACGGTAAAGGCTCGACAGATATAGAAGGTGATCTGGCGCAAAGCTGGCAGACATCATCGGACGGAAAAGTCTGGACATTCAAACTGCGTAAAGATGCCGCGTTTGATGACGGTTCAAGCGTCAATGCAGAGGCAGTCAAACTGTCCTTTGAGCGCCTCATGCGCATCAAGCAAGGGCCGTCAGAAGCATTTCCCTCAGGACTAAAAGTGGAGGCAGTCGATCCTTATACCGTGCGTTTCACATTGAGTGAACCCTTTGCCCCTTTCCTTTACACGCTCGCTAATGACGGGGCTTCAGTTATCAATCCCGCCGTTCTGAAAAGCCACGATTCGGATGATGCGCGAGGCTATTTAGCTGAACATACGGCCGGTTCCGGCGCGTTTATGCTGCAGAGCTGGCAAAAGGGACAGCAACTGGTTCTGGTTCCTAACCCACATTATCCGGGCGAAAAACCATCGTTCAAACGCATTTCCGTCAAAATTATTAGCGAAAGCTCCGCTCGCCGTCTGCAGTTAACCAAGGGCGATCTGGATATTGCGGATTCGTTGCCGGTAGATCAGTTTGCGGCGCTGAAAAAGCAAGCAGACGTGGCGGTATACGATTATCCAGCACTTCGTGTTACCTATCTTTATCTGAATAACAGTAAAGCCCCCTTGAATCAGCCAGATTTACGCCGGGCAGTATCTTGGGCGACTGATTATAAAGGAATGGTCACCGGCATTCTGGGTGGAAATGGTAAACAAATGCGCGGTCCCATCCCTGAAGGGATGTGGGGATATGATTCAGGTGCTATGCAGTATTCATTTGATATGACTAAAGCAAAAGCAGCGATGGAAAAGGTGACGGATAAACCTAAAACCTTGTCATTTCTTTATTCGGACAACGACCCAAACTGGGAGCCTATTGCGTTATCAACACAAGCTAATCTTCAGGCTCTAGGGATTAATGTGAAGTTGGAAAAACTAGCGAACGCAACTATGCGTGAGCGAATCGGTAAAGGTGATTACGACATTGCCATTGGCAACTGGAGTCCCGATTTTGCTGACCCCTATATGTTTATGAATTACTGGTTTGAGTCTGATAAAAAAGGTCTTCCCGGTAACCGTTCTTTTTATATGAATCCAAAAGTTGATGCACTGCTGAAAAAAGCGATATCAACCACCGATCAGGCCGAACGCACTAAAGACTACCAGGCAGCACAAAAAATAGTTATCAACGAGGCAGCCTACGTTTATCTCTTCCAGAAAAACTATCAGGTCGCGATGAACAAAGACGTTAAAGGCTTTGTATTTAATCCGATGCTAGAGCAGATATTTAATATTGCTGACATGCATAAGTAATTATTCAGCCAAAACCTTTTCATGCAGGGCGTCGGTTCCGGCCCTGCAGAGGTAGCAATTATGAGTTTCTGGAGTTTACTAAGACAGCGTAGCTGGGGACTGCTATTGGTGGTTGCTGGCGTATGCGTTATTACATTTATTATTTCACATCTTATTCCCGGTGATCCGGCTCGCCTTCTGGCCGGTGAGCGTGCAAGTAATGAGATAGTTCAGCATATTCGCCAACAATTGGGTCTTGATTTACCACTGTGGCAGCAGTTTGCCCATTATGTCGGCGCACTTCTTCACGGTGATCTAGGAACATCGATACGTACAGGTCGCCCCGTATTGGAGGACTTGAAAGACTTCTTCCCAGCCACACTTGAGCTGGCATGTTGTGCGCTACTGGTTGCACTGGTCGTGGGTGTACCGCTGGGTGTTCTCTCTGCGGTTTATCGTAACCGTTGGCTGGACCATCTGGTGCGGCTACTGGCACTGACTGGCATCTCCACACCTGCCTTCTGGCTTGGACTGGGTGTCATTGTTTTATTCTATGGAAAACTCAACCTGCTGCCAGGGAGCGGAAGACTGGATGACTGGTTTGTTCCACCACCCCGTGTCACCGGATTTTACCTGATAGATTCGCTGCTGAGCGGTGATCTGGATGTTTTTTTCAATGCCTTTAAGCACCTGATCCTGCCTACCACCACCCTAGCATTTGTACATCTCGGAATAGTGGCTCGCCAGATCCGCTCAGCCATGCTTGAGCAGCTCAGTGAAGATTATATCCGCACAGCATTGGCGAGTGGTCTTACAAGGTTCACTATTATTGTGCGCTATGCCCTTCCTAATGCCCTTATTCCCTCTGTAACCATCCTGGGGTTGGCACTTGGCGACCTTTTGTATGGCGCCGTTCTAACCGAAACCGTTTTTTCCTGGCCAGGTATGGGGGCTTACGTGGTTTCTTCCATTCAGGCACTCGATTTTCCTGCCGTAATGGGTTTTGCGATCGTCGTGTCGTTCGCCTATGTGCTGGTCAACCTGTGTGTAGACCTTCTTTATCTGTGGATCGATCCACGCATGAGTCGGGGAGCTAACTAAATGATGATGACGCAAGAACACCCCACCGTGATGAAAAACAATGCCACGATTACCGCCTGGAGGCGGCGTTTCTGGTTGCTGCGTAAAAGCCCACTGACCGTCATCGGGGGAGTGATCATATTGCTCACGTTGATGATGATGGTATTTTCGCCCTGGCTTGTTCCCCTGGATCCTAACGCCATCAACCTTACCGACCGACTGTTGCCACCCTCGCCAACACACTGGTTCGGCACTGACGAAGTGGGTCGCGATCTGTTCAGCAGGGTGCTGATAGGAAGTCAACAATCTGTTGCAGCCGGTTTGTCTGTCGTGCTACTGGCGGGTACGAGTGGCTCGTTATTAGGATGTTTGTCCGGTGTGCTGGGCGGACGCAGTGACGCACTTATCATGCGTCTGATGGATATCATGCTGTCCATACCTTCACTGGTTCTGACTATGGCACTGGCCGCAGCACTTGGACCCAGCCTATTTAATGCCATGCTGGCTATTTCGATTGCCCGCATCCCTTTTTACGTTCGGCTGGCTCGCGGGCAGGCGCTGGTCGTTCGCCAACATACGTTTGTCGAGGCATCTAGAACCTTTGGTGCCTCGCGCTGGCATCTCATCAGTTGGCACATTCTGAGAAACGCGCTACCTCCGCTTATTGTTCAAGCATCGATGGATATCGGTAGCGCCATTTTGATGGCCGCGACGCTCGGCTTCATTGGCCTGGGTGCACAACAGCCAACGGCTGAATGGGGTGCGATGGTGGCAAATGGGCGTAATTATGTGCTCGATCAGTGGTGGTATTGCACCTTTCCGGGGGCCGCCATTCTGATTACAGCCGTCGGGTTCAATCTATTCGGTGACGGAATTCAGGATCTGCTGGACCCAAAAGCAGGAGGACGTAACTGATGAAAAACAGGGTGCTCACGATTGAAGATCTGCGCCTGAGTTTCCCGGTGTTTCAGGGAGAAGTGAAGGTACTCAACAATATATCAATGCATATCGATCGCGGCGAAATTGTCGGTGTCGTGGGTGAATCAGGTTCTGGCAAGTCCGTTACCGCCATGCTTTCTATGCGGCTCATTCCACAGCACAGTTATCGCATCAACAGTGGCAAACTTGAACTCATGGGCAAAGATGTCCTGAATGCCAGTGAAAAAGAGATGCGCGAAATGCGCGGCAAAAAAATTGCCATGATTTTTCAAGAACCGATGACGGCACTTAATCCGACTCGCCGGATCGGTAAACAGGTGGTGGACGTGATCCGCCAACATAGCCCCTTATCTTCACGCGAGGCCAGGCGTCGGGTGATGGAACTACTCAGTGATATGCAAATCGCTGATCCAGCGAACATCATGGAACGCTATCCATTTGAACTGTCAGGAGGTATGCGCCAGCGAATCATGATTGCGCTAGCATTTTCCTGTGAGCCAGACCTGCTGATTGCTGACGAACCGACAACCGCACTGGACGTTACAGTTCAGCGGCAGGTACTTCGCTTACTGAAACAAAAGGCCAAAGCAACGGGAACGGCGGTACTGTTTATCAGCCACGATATGGCTGTCGTATCGCAGGTCTGTGATCGCTTGTATGTCATGTATGCCGGCTCAGTTATTGAAAGTGGTTCTACTGACGCGGTACTGCAAAAACCTTTTCATCCATACTCTGTCGGCTTGCTTGGCTGTACACCTGATGCCAGCGAGCCGCGTTCAGTTCTGCCATCTGTACCGGGAACGGTACCTAATATGGCGAAGCTACCCTCGGGATGCGCCTTTCGTGAGCGCTGTTTTGCAGCCGGTGAAGCTTGCGCTAATGTACCCCATCTTCGTTCAGTTGGTGAAACGGAACAACAGGTCGCGTGCTGGTATCCACAACAGGAGAAGACCAATGTCTGAGTCACTTATTGAACTGACCGATGTCCATGTCAATTTCCCGGCCCGAACTAACTGGCTTGGCAAGGTGACGGAACGCGTTCATGCGCTTAATGGTCTGGATATGGTGGTGCAACGCGGTGAAACCCTGGGAATTGTCGGCGAATCCGGCTGCGGGAAAAGTACGTTGGCTAGGCTGCTGATGGGGATGATCAGCCCCTCATCGGGTCAATTTGAGCTGGCACGGGCACCCTATTCCTGGTTAGGCCGCGGTATGCAGATGGTGTTTCAGGATCCGCTTTCCTCTCTTGACCCACGATTGCCTATCTGGCGAACCATTACAGAACCCGTATGGATACAAACCCATCCGGGGGAAAAAGAGCGCCGCGACCTGGCTGCAAAACTGGCGTCACAGGTTGGGATCCGTCAAGAATACCTGGATCGTCTCCCCCATGCTTTTTCCGGTGGTCAGCGCCAGCGTATTGCTATTGCCCGCGCCCTGTCGGCGCAACCCGACATTATTGTTCTGGATGAACCCACCTCAGCGTTGGATATTTCAGTACAGGCGCAAATCCTGAACCTTCTGGTTGATTTGCAAAAACAACAAAACCTGACGTACATCCTGATTTCTCACAACGTCTCGGTCGTTCGTCATATGAGCGATCGTGTTGCAGTGATGTACCTCGGGCAGATGGTTGAAGTTGGCGAAGCCAGACAGGTCCTTGATTCACCCTCACATCCCTACACTCGTCTTCTGATGGAGTCAATACCGCGCATTGGCGCCCCCCTTGACGGGGCACCACATAACACTGAATTACCGAGCAATAGACACTTACCCATTGGGTGCTATTTCAAGGATCGCTGCCCGTTTGCGACTGTGGCGTGTGAAAAACCGCAAACACTGCGATCACTGACAAACGGCAGTTCATCTCGCTGCTGGAAAGCAGAGAGTCTGCTGGATGTATGACGGGCGCTAATTAAACAGTAACTAATTAACAAATATCATTTTTATTACTGATTCAAATGGGATTTTGTGGAGTTATAGAGATATGAATATTGTTGTTCTTGGCAGTGGTGTAGTGGGGGTGGCAACCGCCTGGTACTTACGTCAGGCAGGCCATGATGTTACTGTAATTGATCGCGAGCCCGGTCCGGCATTAGGCACCAGCGCCGGTAATGCAGGGCAAATTTCGCCAGGATACGCCGCACCATGGGCAGCGCCAGGCATTCCATTTAAAGCGGCAAAATGGATGGTACAGCGGCACGCACCATTGTCGATTCGGCCAGACGGCACCTGCTTCCAACTGTCCTGGATGTGGCAAATGCTAAAGAACTGTAATCCGCAAAGCTATGCGGAAAATAAAAGCCGCATGGTGAGGCTGTCAGAATACAGCAGAGACTGCCTGAAGTTACTGAGATCAAGTTCAGGTATTCAGTATGAGGGGCGTCAGGGCGGCACATTACAACTTTTTCGTACTGCGCAGCAGTATGAACACGCTTCAAAGGATATTGCCGTCCTTCGGGATGCAGGTGTCCCTTATGAGCTCCTTGAATCACATCAGTTAGCCGATGTTGAACCTGCTCTCGCACCAGTAGCTCGCAAGCTTACGGGGGGGTTGAGGCTGCCAAATGATGAAACGGGAGACTGCCAGCTTTTTACTCAACAACTTGCAAAAATGGCCGAAGAGGCCGGAGTACGTTTTCGCTACAACACACCGGTAGACCAACTCATGACGTCAGGCAGTCAACTTACCGGCGTGAAGTGCGGAAATGAGACGGTGACTGCGGACGGATATGTAATGGCATTGGGTTCATACTCAACGAACCTTCTTAAAGGGCTGATGCATATCCCGGTCTATCCGTTAAAAGGCTATTCACTCACGATCCCGATCACGGATGAAAGCAGCGCTCCGGTATCCACCGTGCTGGATGAAACCTACAAGATTGCCATTACGCGCTTTGATAATCGCATCCGGGTGGGCGGCATGGCTGAAATCGTAGGTTACAGCGATACACTGCTCCCGGCCAGGCGGCAAACGCTGGAGATGGTTGTTCAAGACCTGTATCCTCGCGGAGGGCACATAGAGCAGGCGACATTCTGGACCGGCCTGCGCCCGATGACACCGGATGGAACACCCATTGTAGGGCGCACGCCTCTTAGCAATCTGTGGTTAAACACCGGTCATGGAACATTGGGATGGACTATGGCCTGTGGATCGGGCCAACTTCTGAGCGATGTTATTTCTGGCAAAAAACCGGAAATTCAGCACAACGATTACACTGTCTCACGATACGCCATGTAAACCGTTGGCACTCGGTTATCACCCGGGTGCTTAACGCATCGCCACCTGATAAACAGCAGCGAAAACCCATATTCGCCCTCGAACAATATGACGCCGAGACCACCAAGCCGTGTAGCAGGCCATGTTAAGGGGAGATCGCCCCTCGGTGTGCTAGGCCCGCGATCACCACTCCCGCAGCAAACCGGGTTAAAGGGAGAGCGCGCCGAAGGGGTAGAAGCGGACATGCTGTTACCAACCGCTCTGGCCAGCCTAACCCCATACTGGCGATAACATATCATCACTTAGTATACAGGTCGCGCATCATTGCTTCGCGCAAAATAGCATTAAGCCGGGTTTGATAGCCCTTACCTGGCCCTTTGAGCCATTCCAGAACATCTGCATCAATCCTGACAGACGCATGCTTTTTAATGGGTCGGTAAAACTGCCCACGCACTGTATTTTTCCAGAATGCGTCGCTCAATGCGGCTACATCACTGTAATCAATATCGCAATCAGGCTTCTCAGACAATGCTTTCAGCTCCGATTCCCGCGTTTCAGTCAGAGGCGCCAGTTCACTTTGTTTATATCTAACGGTGCTCATAACGTTTCCTCTCTTTCCGATCAGCCTTTCGTGCGCTGATGATGCGAATAATCTCTGTCCCGTCCTCAAATCGTACTGTATGCGCCACAAGAACCACTACACAACCGGTTGTTACCACCCCAATGGTCTGCCAGCGGTACTCGCCATTCTCCAAACGGTCCTGCGCTGAAAGATGAAAAGGATCTTCAAAAACCAATGCAGCCTCTTCAAAACGGAGTCCGTGTTTGCGGAAATTTATCTCAGCCTTAGCTGAATCCCACTCAAAATCCAAGTCCATATGGCAACTGTTAAATCACATTTTTGTATATACATATTAGTATAAACAAAAATAACAGATTTACCATAAAATCCGGGCTACAAAACCTACCCGACGGCTTAAAAAAGCACATGGATATACTTAAATGATGGCTAATATAACCCCTAATCTACAATTGAAAACCAGCAAAATGGCGTTCACTGAAAACCAAAAGTTTATTATTAAACAGATAAACCATAACGGTATTGGAATACATTGATTCAAGGCCGTAAAGCCGTTCTGCGAGGTGGTGTTAAACGAAGAGTGCCCCATGGTGCGCTAGGCCCGCGATCACCGCTTCCGCAGCAAACCGTGTTAAAGGGAGAGCGCGCCGAAGGGGTCGAATTGGCCGTGTTTTTCCCGGCCAACCGAGCACCCCTCGGTGTGCTAGGCCCGCGATCACCGCTTCCGCAGCAGACCGTGTTAAAGGGAGAGCGCGCCGAAGGGGTCGAATTGGCCGTGCTTTTCCCGGCCAACCGAGCACCCCTCGGTGCGCTAGGCCCGCGATCACCGCTCCCGCAGCAGACCGTGTTAAAGGGCCCGCGCCCCATGGCAAATAGATCGCCCTCAGCTTGCCTGGCGGCTCAACGACTGACGATACTCCACCAAATCCTCAATGGTCACCACCGGCATCTGATGCCGATTGCCGAAGGCCACAATTTCCGGCGCATGCGCCATACTACCGTCTTCATTAGTCACTTCACACAGCACACCCATCGGTTTGAGACCGGCAAGCGTCACCAGATCAATACTGGCTTCGGTATGTCCACCCCGGGTCAACACCCCGCCAGGCTGCGCGCGCAAAGGAAAAACGTGGCCGGGCCGATTAAGATCCGACGGTTTAGCGTTATCCTGAATGGCGGCACGAATGGTGGTCAGGCGATCGGCGGCAGAAACACCGGTAGTCACCCCTTCAGCAGCTTCAATGGTCACGGTGAAGGCCGTTTGATAATGGCTGGAATTGTGCTCCACCATCATCGGCAAATCCAACTGCAGCCGACGATCCTCGGTCACGCAGAGACAAACAATACCGCTACCGTGACGAATGGCCAGAGCCATTTGTTCCACAGACATATTTTCGGCGGCAAAAATCATGTCGCCTTCATTTTCACGATCTTCATTATCAAGCACCAACACACCGCGCCCGTGGCGTAATGCATCCAGTGCATTTTCCACGCGTTCTGTCGGGGTACCGAATTCGGAAAGAAGCGTCTGATTCATGGTAAATAAAACCTCATAAAAAATATGGATTACCAGAACCAGGGCAGACTTAGGAGTGAGCCTAATAAAAAGGCTGAAAAGTGAACGACAATGAGCTGGTAACTGACTCATTAGTAAACCGCTACTCTCTCCCATCCGGACTATAACCGTCGGCCCCGGAATTTCACCGGATCTGCTGACCTCGGACTAGGTGCAATCCGAGCGCTCGCGGGCTTCCTGTAACATGATCACTTAATGCAATCATTACACAGGTTTACCGCCGGTGGGGAATTACACCCCGCCCTGAGAATAAACGCAATAACTATAACGCCATTGGATAATCAGGGCAATTAACAAAGCAAATATTTCCAGCGCACTGTTTTAGTTTCTAATCCTACCATCTGGCATTACACTTAAACAAAACCAACCCACTGGGGAACGAAAGATGATTGACACCAAAAAAATCGAACAACTTGCCCGTCAGATTCATGAGTCCCTGCCCAAGGGCATCCGCGATCTGGGTGACGATATGGATAAAAAAATCCGCCAAGTATTGCAAAGCCAGTTCAACCGGATGGATTTGGTCAGCCGCGAAGAATTTGATGTACAGACCCAGGTGCTGCTACGCACACGCGAAAAGCTAAACCAGCTGGAACTGCGGATCAACGCACTGGAAACCATGCCGGGCGCGACTAAGGCCGCTGGCCAGACCGAGGCACCGGCTAACGCGACAAAGGCGACCGACGCAACGCCCGACGACGCGCCAGACACCGTTAAAGACGCTAACTAAACCGGCAAAAGACGCTTATATCCCCGTTCGCATTTGGGGCATAGGTATCTACACATCTTCGAACGGGCCCAGAATGGTTGTCGCCAGCCGGGTCAGTTCTTCCGGTGTGTATTCTGACAATAACGTCAGCGTATTCAGTAAGATCCCCAACCCCGCCAGCAGTGACGAGGCACTTCCCCGCCGCCCCACCTCACCGAAAGCGATGGGCCTGCCTGGGGTTTTACCCGTCTGCCTGTCTCCTTATCGGTTCGTTTGGGTTTTGCCACCCGGATGATATCCGCAGCCAGGGCATCCATATGGGTGTGGTTATCGGACAGGCCATCCGTCAGCGTTGAACAGCAACCCTTGCTGTCTGTCAACGTCTGTGCCAGCTTTTCTGGGCACTGGCGGCATTTTTAATCGCACAACTGAGAGGATCTGCGGGTGTCATATGTTGTTTAACCAGCGTCTGATATCGGCGGTTAAGCCGGGCATCAGGCCCGGCAAAAGAGAGATTGAGTGCATGCACAAGAGTAATAGCATTAATCACAATAAATGCGTAGATACCTATGCCGATTGGGCAAGGGTTTACGGGGCAATTGCTAATAATGTGGTAAATTAGTCAGCATTTTGCAGGCCAGCACACAGGGGAAACATGGCGCGGGCTATAAAAGACTTACTTACTTTCAGAACATTAGGGCTTCCAGATCTAAGGGAACTTGAAAGCGAATTCAGGCTTGAGCCTACTCCTGAAATCAACGCTGCCGATTCCGTTGAAAGCGCCGTTTCCCTTCTCGAACAACATATGGGTTTTAATGAACCGAATATGCTTCTCGTGCCAAAATACACACATCGGTACCCTCAGCATTTTAAGAAGTAACCTTGTCCACATCGTGGAAAAGCGTATTGATGCCCGCGAGCGTTATGTACTTCTTGCTCTCGATACGCTTGATAATCCGTATGAAATTTGGGAAACCATGTATGACGACCATATGGTGAGATATATTTTTATCGGCGCATCGCATACAGACAAAAACAGCAAATGCTTGTTGTAGCGGCTCCCTGGGACGGAAAAGTACTCTGGAACTTCATGCATACAGATGCAAAGAGCCTGAACAAGCATCGTCAGGGTGATCTACTTTATAAAAGGCATTAAAAAGCCGCCATTCAAAGAAACAGCGGCCCTCGGATTAAGTGCCTGATTATTTTACACCTTCAGGCGGGAGGTGTGAGGTTTCACCCTGACACAGAAGTTAGGGCTTCTATGGGGTTCTTCCACCGACTAGTGCACCCTAATGCAGTCAGCTTCTCGCTCAAGAGTAATAGTACTTTCTTTTGACTGGCCCGTCAAAAATTTGTGGTTGCACAAATATCGTCTTCAACGCTCCATTGCCTATTCTCAATACTGAATGCCTATGTGACTGCTCCCCGCCGTAAACGGCATAGGTATCTACTCATATTCGAACGGGCCCAGAATGGTGGTCGCCAGCCGGGTCAGTTCTTCCGGTGTGTATGACAATAACATCAGCGTTGAACGGCAACCCTTGCTGTCTGTCAGCATCTGTGCCAGCTTTTCTGGGCACTGGCGACATTTTTGAAAGGATCTGCGGGTGTCATATGTTGTTTAACCAGCGTCTGATATCGGCGGTTAAGCCGGGCATCAGACCCGGCAAAAGAGAGATTGAGTGCATGCACAAGAGTAATATCATTAATCACAATAAATGTGTAGATACCTATGCATTTGGGGCGAGGGTTTACCACGGATCTCGCTAAACCATGATGTCATCACGGCAGCACGCGTCGTCACCGTGATGAACGCCAGCGAACACCTAACCGCGCTTGCCGCTTTTAATCGCGTTGATGATGTTGGTTGTGGAACACCCGTCTTCGAAATTCAATACCTGGACGTCGCCACCGTTAGCCCAAACCTCCTCACTGCCGGCAATCTGCTCGGGCCGGTAGTCACCGCCCTTCACCAGTAAATCAGGCAATATCTCAGCAATCAGCCGCTGCGGCGTATCCTCTTCAAACGCCACCACCCAGTCTACCGCCTGTAGCGCGCCCAAAACCGTCATACGCTGCGCTAACGGGTTAACCGGCCGGGAATCACCCTTTAGACGGCGCGTCGACTCATCGCTGTTTACCGCCACAATCAGCCGATCCCCCAGGCGTCGGGCCGTGGCCAGGTAAGTCACGTGACCGGCATGCAGAATGTCGAAAATACCGTTGGTCATGACCACTTTTTCACCACGCTGCCGCGCCTGGGCAACCGCCTGGCGCAGTTCGTCTTCGCTCATCACGCCGAATCCAGCGTCACCGCGGCCCTGAATGGCATTTTCCAGCTCAATGGGGCTGACGGTTGACGTGCCGAGCTTGCCGACCACCACCCCGGCCGCCGCATTAGCCAGAAAACAACACTCTTCCAACGGTCGACCTGCCGCCAGCGCCGTTGCCAGTACGCCAATCACCGTATCGCCCGCGCCGGTGACATCGTAAACTTCCTGCGCCAACGTCGGCAAATTAAGCGGTTCCTGACCCGGCTGCAGCAACGTCATGCCCTGCTCGGAACGGGTGATCAGCAGTGCCGACAGCTCACACTCTGCAATCATGCGCATACCGCGACTCACCAGTTCATCCTCGTCACGGCAATGCCCTACCACCGCTTCAAACTCGGAGAGATTCGGCGTAAGCAGCGTCGCACCACGATAACGGCCGAAATCTGTGCCCTTGGGATCAACCAGCACCGGCACGCCGGCGTCCCGCGCCAGTTGGATCATGTCCTGCACCTGCGTCAATGCGCCTTTGCCATAATCCGACAATACCATCGCACCAGCGGCCGGCAACGCCTGTTGGATCCGCTCGCGCATCGGCGTCAGGTCTACATCCTCGAAACCCTGCTCGAAATCCAACCGAATCAACTGCTGGTTGCGCGACAATACCCGCAGTTTGGTGATAGTGGGATGGGTGGCCACCGTCACAAAATCGCAGGTGACGTTCACTTCGCTTAACCGCGCACCCAGCGCACGCGCTGCGTCGTCAATCCCGGTAAGGCCGACCAGACGCGATGCTGCGCCGAGGGCGGCAATATTCATCGCCACGTTGGCGGCACCGCCGGGGCGCTCCTCAATCGTCTCCACTTTAACCACCGGCACCGGGGCCTCTGGTGAGATACGACTGGTGGGGCCATACCAATAGCGATCCAACATAACATCACCCACGACCAGCACGCCTGCCCGGCGAAAATCAGGCAAAGTCACTTTCATCCTATAGCTCCAGACTCAACGATTTTATTGCGCGAGATAGTAGCATAGCCCGCATGAATTCTCTCTTGCCAGGAGGTGGAATTGCCACTTCCTCCACCCGAAGATCACCCTAACCACTGTTGCCAATAACGGGTGATCAATGCCCGCTCCGTAAGAAATCCATCGGTCGCCACCCGGCCCGGCAGATCTTGTAGCGCTAAATGATGGATCTCGTCACGCAGGGTGATATAGGCCTGAGTCAAGGCACTGGCCTGCTCCTGGTTGATGATGCCGTAACGCGCCATCAACTCGAAAATACGCACATTATCGGACCAGCGCGTCAGTTCCGGGATCGTGGCGGCATGACGCAACACCAAATATTGCGCCATAAACTCAATATCGGTAATGCCCCCTTCATCAGCCTTGATATCAAACATCTCGCTGTTTTTGCCGGCCAGATGCTCACGCATCTTGGTGCGCATGCCACTCACCTCGGCCCGTAGCGCCTCACCATCACGCTCACGGCACAACACAACGCGGCGGATGGCCACAAAACGCACCCTGAGATCCTCATCGCCGTAGACCATCCTCGCCCTGACCAGGGCCTGGTGTTCCCAGGTCCAGGCTTCATGCTGCTGATACGCCTCGAACGCCCCGAGAGTACTGACCAACATCCCCGCAGCACCTGACGGACGCAGTCGTGGATCGACTTCATAAAGGATCCCCGACGGTGTACGGGTACTGAACAGATGCATAATCCGTTGGGCCAGGCGCAGGTAGAATTGTCGCCCGTCGATACAGCGTTCACCATCGGTCATGGCATCTGCCGGGCAGTCGTGCAAAAACACCACGTCAAGATCGGAGCCATAGCCCAGTTCCCAACCGCCTAACTTGCCATAACCAATAACCGCAAATCCCTGCCCGCCGCTCTCCGGCAGGTGATTCGGTCGCCCATAGCGCGTCACCATGGTTTTCCAGGCCTGTTCGATCACCGCGGCAATCATCGCCTCCGCCAGATAAGTCAGGTGATCGCTCACCCGCATGACCGGTAGTACGCCGGTAATATCACTGGCAGCAATACGCAAATGCTGTGCTTGTTTGAACTGCCGCATGGCATCGAGCCGCTGTTCCTCGTCCTGTTCCGGCACCCGCAGCAAATATTGGCGTAACTCGTCGCCATACGCCTTGGGTTCTAACGGATGGTAGAGCGTGGCGGGATCGAGCAGCTCATCAAGCAGCAGTGGATGGCGGGCCAGTTGGGTGGCAATCATTGCCGAGGCGGAACACAGGCGAATCAAATGGGTCAATGCGCCTGGGTATTCCACCAACAGCTCCAGGTAGGTAGTGCGGGAAACAATGCTCAGCAGCATCGGCGCCACCCTGCCGAACACCGCATCCGCCGCAGGCTGGGAACACATTTGCGCCAACAATCTGGGCATCAGTTGATCCAAGACCCCACGCCCGCGTGGGCCAATGGTTCGTTTATCCACATCATGCCGGAACCCGTCAATCAGTCCGCACAGCCGCCAGCGACCGGCCTCATCCAGGGTCGATTCTGCCAGCCCGTTCTCCGGATCCGGCGTTTCGTCAAACCACAGCGCACCGTAGCGCCCAAAATCCGAAGGATCGGCCGGATCGGGAGCATCATCGCCGATCAGTTCGTCAAAAATGCCCCGCACCAGTTGCATATGCCGCGCTAACGTTTGTAGCATGGACGGCCAGTCAGCCTCGCCCATGCCATAAGCCAAGCGGGCCCGATTTAAATCATCTTCGGGTAGGGTCTGGGTTTGCTGATCGCCGATCGCCTGCAGTAAATTCTCCAGCCGCCGCAGATACATATAAGCATGGTCCAGACCTTGTGTCTGTTGCGCACTTAGCAGACCCAACTCACCAATGACCAACAGCGCCGGCTGCAGAGCGCGTTGCTGCAGCCGGGGTTCACGCCCGCCGCGAATCAACTGGAACACCTGGGTGATAAATTCGATCTCACGAATACCGCCAGCACCCAGTTTGATATTGTCCTTCAATCCCCGCCGCCGTACCTCGCGGGCGATCATAATCTTCATATTGCGCAGGGATTGAATCACACTGAAATCGATGTATCGCCGGAAGACAAAGGGCCGCAGCATGCTATACAGTTCACGGGCATAGGCATCATCCTGGGCGCCCATCAGCCGCGCTTTAACCATGGCGTATCGCTCCCAGTCACGGCCCTGTTCCTGGTAATAATCCTCCAGCGCAGCAAAACTCAACACCAGCGGTCCACTGTCACCGAATGGGCGCAAACGCATATCCACGCGATAAACAAACCCATCACTCGTGGGTTGATCCAGCACTTTAATCAGCCGCTGCCCCAAACGCGTAAAAAATAACGCATTATCCAGCTCGCGGCGGCCGCCTCGGGTATGTCCATTTTCTGGGTAGACAAAGATCAGGTCGATATCGGAGGAAAAATTAAGCTCCCCACCCCCCAGTTTGCCCATGCCCAGGACCAATAGCGGCTGCGGATCGCCCACCGCATTGGCCGGCGTGCCCCATTCAACACAGCAGGCGTGATAAAGCCAGTCGCGCGCGGCAATAATCAGGTTTTCGGCCAGTTGACTAAGCTGAGTCAGGGTCTCGGTGGTGGTGCACAGACCCAGCGCCTGCGCACAACCGATACGCACCAACGCCCGGCGCCGAAACCACCGCAGCGTCTGCATCAAACCCGCCTCATCGCGCACCGACGCCAACTGCTGGCGCAATATGCTGGCATATTCGCGCCATTCATCGGCCTGCACTGGGTTGTGTCCCAGCTCATCGAGCCAATCAGGGCGAGCAATCAGCGCCTCGCTGATAAAATCACTTAAGGCCAAAGGAACGGCCATAGCATCATCCAAAGAGAGGGGCCAAGGCGCCCTGGCGGCAATCTCACGCGCCTGCTGAGATAAGCGCGTCGGTAAAGGCAGGTTCATCATTGGACTCCTGTTGGTGTGCCGCGACGCGGCCTAACGGCGACTCACACTGAGCCAGAAGCCCGGTTGCGTTACCGCCTGGTGACGCATAAATTCCACATCATTGGTCTCAGGCAGAATAATCGCCTGTTCCAGAGCTTGCCAATGCAAAATATAGGTCAGCACGTTGTTGACCGGATAGAAGCCCGACAGCAGGTGGAAAGCCATAATATGTCGTGCCAGGCGCGGCAGTTGCTGTTGATATTCTTCCGAAGATAATGCCCGACCAAACGCCACTTTCAGCTCGGCGGCGCAGCGTGAAAGCATGATATCGGCAAAACGTTTAAACGAACCGTCCAGTTTTTTACGGGCTTTTTCATCCACGCTGGCTCGCCACTCCTGCAGGATCAACCAGGTCGTGATCGCCAGTTTACACTGCAAATAACGCGTCTGATAACAGAGGTCGTGAGGGTCGCTGTCCGGCAGCGCGATCAGGGCGCTGATGTCCACCAATTGCTCACGCAGCACGTGTGTGGCCTTGCGCGGGATCATATTTCCCATCACCACAAAGGTTTCGCGCACCAGCGCAATGGCAGCCAGGATACTGTCCCGGGCCAACGGTACGTCCGCCAGCCACAGCTCCTCATGATATTGCCAATGAGCCAAGGCTAACGATAGCCCTTCTCTTAACCCTTGCTCAACGCTGGCTTTGGGGGCCGGCCGCAGTAACGACAATGCCCGGATTTCCCGGGTTGGGCTGCCTGCGGCTAAATCGTAACCCCGTGCGGCTTTACTTACGCTACCCAGCCGCAAGCCGCCGTCGGCGCTAATCTGTTGGGCGAACGTCAGGAGATCGGCGATATTGCCGCTTAATAATTCCATTTCCAGTTCGCATATCGCCTCGCGGGCAGCGCCCGCCAGCACGTCACCACGATCAAAAGCCACTTCAATCTCGCTTTCGCCGTACGTGATCACCCATTTTTCACGCTGGTAGTCGGTGCTAAACAAGGGTGCCAACCGCGCTTGCAATGAGTCCACTGCGATGCCCTGTGGCCAGATATCCGTCGGCAACAAGCTGATATTCAGTTCAGGACCAGGCAAAGCAATATTATATTCTGGATGTTGATGTAAACCGCCGATAATTTTACCGGCCGTCTTGGCCGTCATTTCATAACGATCATTATTGCCCCGCACTCGCAGGCCTAGACCGTGCCGACGCAGTTCAAGATCCTGGGTGTCAAAATAAAGATTAATCAAATGCTGGGGGGCAAAGTGAGTCCCGCCAAAAACGGAAACACGCTCGGCCACGTGCGCCAACGCATCAGGATGGATAATAAATTTCAATTCGGTTTCTTCACTCATAACGCCGGCCACATCCATAGTTGCTGAACGAGTAATTGTTAAGGTTGGTCATGCCACCCCTACTATGGGCGCTATCCTAAGCCCACCAGCAGGCCCTTTCCTAGAACATAATCATCGCCTTAATGTGTAATATGGACAAGTTGGAAATAATTGAAAAGCAAAGTTAGTAGGATAGTTCCCATTTTTGTTTACGTATTGCGCCGTCAAACTGATCCCTCTACTATCGACTAACATTTACCAAAAAACGACGGAACTATGCACAAATTACGCCATATTTGCTTCGCGTTATTGAGTCTAAGCTTCGCCGCTAGCACTCATGCGGATGAGACACGCTACATCTCAGATGAGCTGATCACCTATATTCATAGCGGACCTGGAAATCAATATCGCATTGTCGGCACCCTTAATTCAGGGGAAGAAGTGGCGCTACTGAGTGTCAACCAAGACAACAGCTACGCACAGATCCGCGATGACAAAGGGCGAACTGCCTGGATCCCGGTGGATCAGCTCAGCGATCAACCCAGCCTGCGCGTCAAGGTCCCCGCACTAGAACAGCAGGTGCAAACACTGACGCAAAAACTCAGTACTATCGATGCCAGTTGGAATCAGCGCACGGCACAGATGCAAAAGGACGTTGCCGAAAGTAGCGGCACGATTAAAGGCCTGCGTGACGAGAATCAACATCTCAAAGACCAGTTGGCCGAAGACAAGAAAAAAATGGCCGCCGTCGCGGTACAGCTCAATGACAAACAGCGCGCCATTATCATGCAATGGTTCCTGTACGGCGGTGGTGTGGCTGGCGTCGGCCTGATTCTCGGTTTGTTATTACCCCATGTGATCCCGCGCCGTAAAAAAAATAACCGCTGGATGAACTAAAGCCGGTTTGCTGCGTATCAGGGAGGCTGCCGAGCGGGTAACACAGCGCGGCACGCGTTCGTCGGATATACTGTTAGGAGATAACGGCAACGCTGATACTGGGCAAGGAGTTTTTATAGTGAAAAAATATTTGGTCGGCGGCGCAGTTCGCGACGGCTTATTGCATTTGCCGGTGCGGGAGAAAGATTGGGTGGTTGTCGGCTCAACCCCTGCCGAGTTGTTGGCCGAAGGGTACCAGCAGGTAGGCAAGGATTTCCCGGTATTCCTGCATCCTCACACCCGTGAGGAGTATGCGCTGGCGCGCACCGAACGCAAATCCGGCCAAGGTTATGCCGGTTTTACCTGCTATGCGGCGCCAGATGTTAGCCTGGAACAGGATTTGCTACGGCGCGACTTGACGCTTAACGCCATCGCCCAGGACGAAAACGGCAACCTGATTGATCCTTATCATGGTCTAGAGGACATTGAACGTCGCTTATTGCGCCATGTTTCGCCGGCGTTCGGCGAAGATCCCTTGCGTGTGCTGCGCGTTGCCCGTTTTGCTGCCCGCTTCGCTCACCTGAATTTCCGTATTGCCCCACAAACCATGGCCCTGATGCAGCAAATGGCCTTGGACGGCGAGTTGCCGCTGATTGCGCCGGAACGCGTATGGAAAGAGACAGAAAAAGCCCTGTCCACCGCCCATCCTCAAGTCTATTTCCAGGTATTGCGTGATTGTGGCGCCCTGGCGGCGCTATTCCCCGAGATTGACGCCTTGTTCGGCGTCCCTGCGCCAGCCAAATGGCATCCGGAAATCGATACCGGTGTCCACACTCTGATGACGGTGGCGGTGGCTACACAGCTGACGCCGGATATCGCGGTGCGTTTCGCCACCCTGTGCCACGATCTTGGCAAAGGCCTGACGCCACGCGAACTCTGGCCACATCATCATGGTCATGGCCCGGCGGGGGTCAAGCTGGTGCAGGCACTGTGCGAACGTCTGCGGGTCCCGAACCATGTCCGTGATTTGGCGAAAGTCGTCGCTGAATACCATGACCTGGTGCATACGGTAGAGCGCCTGACACCAAAAACCCTGATGAAATTGTTTAATGCCATCGACGTCTGGCGCAAACCGGAGCGGCTGGAGCAAATCATCATGACCAGTGAAGCTGATGCCCGGGGTCGCACGGGGTTTGAACACAACCCTTACCCACAGGGAGATTACCTGCGGGCGGCATTCGCCGTGGCCAACAGCGTAACCAATCGTGAAGTGATTGATGCCGGATTTAGCGGTGCGCAAATTGGCGAAGAGATACGGCTTAGGCGCCTGCGGGCGCTGGAACACTGGAAAGTGCGGCAAGAACAGGCGCGTAGCGCATCCGCTCAGGATTGACTGCGGCGCAAGATAGATGGATGGATGGACAAGCAGAGGCCAGCCTCAACGGTCTGGCCCCGCTAATGATCTTAGAGCATGACCCAATAAACCACCGCCGCCAGGATAAAGCGGTAGATGGCAAAGGGGACAAACGAAATACGTTTGATCAACTGCAGGAATAACTTGATGGCGACCAGCGCCACCACAAAGGCGGTGACAAATCCCACCGCAAACAGCGGGAAATCCTGCCAGGACAGAAACGGCAGACTTTTATACAAATCCAGCACGGTAGCGCCCAACATCATTGGCACCGCCAGGATAAATGAAAACTCCGATGCGGCGTAACGGCTCACCCCAACCAATATCCCGCCGCTGATGGTCGCACCGGAACGAGAAAATCCGGGCCACAGGGCCAAACACTGGAAACAACCAATCAGGAAAGCCTGCAAATGGGTAATATCATCGATGCCTACCGAACGGGGCACCTTGGGTTTTAGCCATTCACCCGCCAACAACAACACCCCGCCGGCCACCAATGCATACATCACATATTTAGCTTCAAACAGCGATTTTATTTGTTCGTGAAACACCAGACCCATCACCACGGCGGGGAGCATCCCCAACAGAATATGGGTTAACCGCAGGCGCCCGGCACCGGTACCTTCATGTTTCACTTCGCCGAAATGAATACCGATAAGACCAAACAACCGTCGCCAGAACATCACCACCACCGCCAGGATCGACCCCATTTGAATAATCACTTCAAAGGTTTTGGCCCGGTCATCGGTAAACCCCAGCAATGTCCCTACCAAGATCATATGTCCCGTCGACGAGACCGGCAAAAACTCCGTTAATCCTTCAACTACCCCAAGAATCAATGCGATGAACAAATCATGCAGGTCAGCCATACAACACATTCCCCTCAATCAAGCGACAACAAAAAGCGGCGCTTTGGTGATACCAACGCAGCCGCTAAAGCACACCGCAACAAAATGAAACAAACATACGGTAAAAACGGTTACACTGCATGAAATTTAGATTAAGGCCTGTTCACTTTCAGACTTTTCGGTGACCACGCTCGATGATCACGCCGACGCTACTCGCCTGTGGCACCGCACCCGGTTTGCCAAGTTTGATCCGCACCCAAGGCAGAGCAAAACGGGTCATCAGTAATTCGGCCACCTCCTCCGCCACGCGCTCTAGCAGGGCAAAATGGTGGGATGAAACAAACGCTATTACGGTGTCGCTGACATCGGCGTAACTCAGGCAATCGGCCACGTCGTCACTGCGCGCTGCTGGCCGGTTATCCCAGCCCATTTCAATATCAAACATCAATTTTTGTTGACGTTCCTGCTCCCAGTCATACACACCGATGACGGTCATCACTGTTAATTGCTCTATGAATACAATGTCCATGTGCCATACTCGCTTTTTGTCGATACCGGATACCACTTCCAAAGGAATGTGCGTATTATCCACAGTTAGACAAATAAAACGATGATTATGGGATGGAACTTGGTTATGAATGCTGTCGCGATTGGCATGATAATCTTCGCCTATCTTTGCGGCTCAATATCCAGTGCGATACTGATCTGCAAACTCGCCCACTTACCGGATCCCCGCACCCATGGTTCCGGTAATCCTGGGGCGACCAACGTGCTGCGGGTTGGCGGCAAGGTTGCGGCGGCCGGAGTAATGGTGTTTGATGTGTTAAAGGGTATGCTGCCGGTATGGTTGGGCTATCGGTTGGGTGTGCCGCCGTTTTACCTGGGTCTGATCGCCATCGCTGCCTGCATCGGGCACATCTATCCGGTATTTTTCCATTTTCAGGGTGGCAAAGGCGTCGCCACGGCGTTTGGCGCCATCGCGCCCATCGGACTGGACCTGACCGGCCTGATGGCGGGCACCTGGCTGCTAACGGTGTTGCTCAGCGGTTATTCGTCGCTTGGCGCCATTATCAGTGCGCTGATCGCGCCATTCTACGTCTGGTGGTTCAAACCACAGTTCACCTTTCCAGTATCCATGCTGTCCTGCCTGGTACTGCTGCGCCACCATGACAATATTCAACGCCTGTGGCGCGGCCAAGAGAGTCGGATCTGGCGCAAGCGTGCCAAGGATCGTGCGCTGGACGCCGATAAAGACAACCCGTCGAACCAATCGGAAGACCACCGTTAAGCTGGGCCACCGCCTGCGTCAACAGTCATCACGTCAAGAGTCATCACGTCAAGAGTCACGACCAACACGTTACAACGACGATGATTCGACCAACACCCACACAGACCACACAAACAGTCACACTGACTGCGGGGACACCCGCCAGGCTGCGAGTGGCTCAGTCAGTGTGGACGCGGGTTATACGGCGAGTAACTCAGCCAGCGGCCAACGCGGACGCACGGTGATCGCCAAATCACCGGCAATACCGGCCCGCAAGCGCATCATCCCCGCATAAGCAATCATTGCGCCGTTATCGGTGCAAAATTCCGGCCGAGCATAAAACACCTTGCCGCCGCGCTTGCGCATCATCTCGCCAAGCCGCTCGCGCAGAGTATGGTTGGCGCTCACGCCACCGGCAATCACCAAGCGCGCCAACCCGGTCTGATCCATGGCCCGTCGGCATTTAATCAGCAGGGTATCCACCACGGCATCTTCAAACGCGCGTGCCACATCAGCCTGGGTCTGGGCGTCCTGTGGATTGGCGCGAATGGTATTGGCCGCAAAGGTTTTTAAACCGGAAAAACTGAAATCCAGTCCCGGCCGGTCGGTCATCGGCCGGGGAAAGGTGAACCTCCCAGCCACACCGTCACAGGCCATTTTCGACAACCGAGGCCCACCGGGATAGTCCAGACCCAGCAGCTTGGCGGTCTTATCAAACGCCTCCCCCGCCGCGTCGTCGATAGATTCCCCTAACAGCACATACTGCCCGATACCCTGTACCGCAATAAGCTGAGTATGACCGCCGGAGACCAACAATGCGGCAAAGGGAAACGCCGGCGGATCCGCTTCCAACATCGGCGCCAGCAGATGACCTTCCATATGATGCACCGCCACCGCCGGCTTTTTCCAGGCATAGGCCAAGGCGCGGCCCACAGTGGCCCCCACCATCAAGGCACCCACCAGACCCGGACCGGCGGTATAAGCCACCCCGTCGATATCTTCGCCGGCCAGACCGGCTTCGGCCAGGGCGGCCTGAATCAGCGGCACGGTCTTGCGCACGTGATCGCGCGAGGCCAACTCCGGCACCACACCGCCGTAATCGGCATGCAGCTTAACCTGGCTATACAACTGATTGGCCAGCAATCCCGCCTGTTGGTCATAAATCGCCACGCCGGTTTCATCACAGGACGTCTCAATACCCAATACTCGCATAATTTATTATCCACTCCCCTCAGTGCGGCGCACAGTCTAGCATAACCCGGTCGCGGAGCACTTAGCCAAATCCGCCATAAACCCTCGTCCGGCACTCAACTGATCCCCAAAAACGCCCAACATGTTGGACCCGGTCAGGCGTGGCGGGAAAACGGCAACCGCGTAAATTCAGTGTCTTTATTGGCCAACTCATGATACAAGTACTGCCCCGAGGATCCTGCGGGCAATAAAAAAGATCCAGGATCACGGTCGAAGGATCCTGGCCCCATTCGAAAGGTCGCGTCGCTTAAAGATTACCACTTTAATCGGGCAGGCCAATCGAGTGCAGTAATTTTGGCCAAATTGTGCTAGAATAATTGCCAGAAATGTAAATTTGCGCGGCGGATAACCACGGCGCTTGCAAGATCATTGTCCGTGGCGCTTTACAAAGTGGTCACGGTTGAAGTAAAATTCCGCACCATTTTGAAACGGCTGACACAAGGTCAGCAGCAAAATCCGAATTCTATCGAGGTGAGAGTTACATGCCGGTAATTAAAGTACGTGAAAACGAGCCCTTCGACGTAGCACTGCGTCGCTTCAAACGTTCATGCGAAAAAGCGGGTGTCTTGGCCGAGGTTCGTCGTCGTGAGTTCTATGAAAAACCGACTACCGAACGTAAACGCGCCAAAGCTTCCGCAGTAAAACGTCATGCAAAAAAATTGGCTCGCGAAAACGCACGCCGCACTCGTCTGTATTAATTTTATACCCAGTAGATTTCACGTTGCAGGAACGCGGCCAGTGAGAGCATTCCGATAAGCTTACTCAGGTAAGTGATTCGGGTAGCCGAGCGTAGCCAACCTATTCTGTAACGTGAAAGATGACGGGTATCGGGATTAACCTCCCAATAGCGTGATTATTCCGCAGACTCAGTAGTTGCATACGAAGGCCGTGCGATCCGCGAGGATTGCGCGGCTTGTTCTCGTTTATAGGCTAACCAATCAGGGCTTATGGCTGGACGAATCCCACGCGTATTTATCAACGACTTGCTGGCTCGCACCGATATTATCGATCTGATCGACGCTCGGGTGAAGCTGAAAAAACAAGGCAAGAATTATCACGCTTGTTGTCCGTTTCACCATGAAAAAACCCCGTCGTTTACCGTTAATGGTGAGAAGCAGTTTTATCATTGCTTCGGCTGCGGTGCCCACGGAAACGCCATCGATTTCCTGATGAATTACGACCGGCTCGAGTTTGTCGAGTCCATCGAAGAGTTGGCAACCATGCACGGTCTTGAGGTGCCCTCCGAAGCGGGAGCGGGCCCGAACCAGCAGGAGCGCCACCAGCGCCAGAGTCTGTATCAGGTCATGGGGCAACTCAGCGAGTATTTTTCACAAGCATTGCAGCAAAACGGCGCGGCATCAGCCAATGGATACCTGGCGAAACGCGGCCTGAGCGCAGAAATAATAAACCATTTCACTATCGGTTACGCGCCGGCTGGCTGGGATAACGTCTTAAAGCGCTTTGGCCGCGCACCGGAAGATCGCAGCGCGCTGAATGATGCCGGCATGCTGGTGACGAACGATCAAGGCCGTGTCTATGATCGTTTTCGCGAGCGAATTATGTTCCCGATTCGCGATCGCCGTGGCCGGGTTATCGCCTTCGGCGGGCGCATTCTGGGTGATGGCCAGCCGAAATACCTGAACTCGCCGGAAACCGAAATTTTCCATAAAGGCCGTCAGTTATATGGTCTTTATGAAGCGCAGCAGCAACATCCTGAATTATCCCGCGTGTTGGTGGTCGAAGGGTATATGGACGTGGTGGCCCTGGCGCAGTTCGGCATTGATTACGCCGTTGCTTCACTGGGAACCGCTACCACCGCCGAGCATATCCAGTTGCTTTACCGCGCCACCGACCGGGTCATTTGCTGCTACGACGGCGACCGCGCCGGACGTGAAGCCGCCTGGCGGGCACTGGAAACTGCCCTGCCCTACCTTAACGATGGGCGCCAATTGCGCTTTATGTTCCTGCCGGACGGGGAAGATCCGGATACGCTGGTCCGCCAGATTGGTAAAGATGCCTTCGAGGAACGCATGGAGCAAGCACAGCCGTTATCCGTGTTTTTATTCGAAACGCTGATGCCGCAGGTGGATTTAAGCAGCCCGGACGGTCGCGCCAAGCTCAGCACCTTGGCTTTGCCGCTGATCGGACAAGTGCCAGGGGAAACGTTGCGCATGTATCTACGCCAACAGTTGGGTAATAAATTGGGCATCCTAGACGACAACCAATTGGAAAAACTGTTGCCCAAGCAGGCCGGCAGTACAAATATTTCGCCGCAACCCCGGATAAAACGCACAACCATGCGTATACTTATAGGGTTGCTGGTTCAAAACCCGCGCCTTTCGGCTCTTATCCCCTCTGTGCAGGGTCTAGAACAAGCAAAACAACCGGGCGTACCGTTATTTATTGAACTCGTGCAGACATGCCAGGCACAGCCGGGGCTGACCACGGGCCAGTTGCTTGAACATTATCGGGATAATAAATCCAGCCCGCAGCTTGAAACCTTGGCTATCTGGAACCACATGATCATAGAGGATATGATCGAAGCGACGTTTGTCGATACCCTGACCAGCTTATATGATTCAATACTAGAGCAGCGCCAGGAAGAGCTGATAGCACGCGAAAGAACACACGGATTAACGGCCGAAGAACGAAAAGAGCTTTGGTCTTTGAACATGGCTTTGGCCAAAAAAAACTGAATAACGAGGCTTAATTGCCTATAAACGGCAGGGCAATGCCCTGTGCGATGCCGTATTGGGCTGCGGCGTTAAACAACGGCCTGATCTCTTGTTGGTGATGAAATTTCACCGACCAACACCGAATTATACTCTGAAGTGTGGATACCGTCTTATGGAGCAAAACCCGCAGTCACAGCTCAAGCTACTTGTCACCCGTGGTAAGGAGCAAGGCTATTTGACCTTTGCCGAGGTCAATGACCATCTGCCAGAGGATATCGTCGACTCGGACCAGATCGAAGATATCATCCAGATGATTAACGACATGGGCATCCAGGTGATGGAAGAAGCACCGGATGCCGACGACCTGTTATTGGCTGAAAACACCTCCGACACCGACGATGATGCCGCTGAAGCCGCTGCTCAGGTACTATCAAGCGTGGAGTCCGAAATTGGACGCACCACCGACCCGGTGCGCATGTATATGCGCGAAATGGGTACAGTAGAACTGCTTACCCGTGAGGGTGAAATCGATATCGCCAAGCGTATCGAGGAAGGGATTAATCAGGTGCAGTGCTCGGTTGCCGAGTATCCTGAGGCCATCACCTACCTGCTGGACCAGTATGATCGGGTGGAAGCGGGCGAAGCGCGCCTCTCCGATATGATCACCGGTTTTGTCGATCCTGACGCCGAAGAACAAATGGCGCCTACCGCGACCCATATCGGCTCCGAATTAACGACCGCAGAGCTGGCAGATAACGACGACGATGACGATGATGACGACGATGAAGAGGACGATAACAGCATCGACCCCGAATTGGCGCGTCAAAAATTCCTCGACCTGCGCAATCAATACGAAGCTGCGCGTGACATGATCAAGGCCAACGGCCGCAGTCATGCCAAATCAGCCGAAGAAATCTTGAAACTGTCCGACGTGTTCAAACAGTTCCGTCTGGTGCCGAAACAGTTTGACTACCTGGTCAACAACATGCGCGCCATGATGGATCGTGTGCGCACCCAGGAACGGCTGATCATGAAGCTGTGCGTTGAAGTCTGCAAAATGCCGAAGAAAAACTTCGTCACGCTGTTTGGCGGCAATGAAACCAGCGAAGCCTGGTTCAAGGCCGCGCTGGCCATGAACAAACCTTGGTCGGAAAAACTGCGCGAAGTCGATGAAGATGTCCATCGTAACCTGCAAAAACTGCGTCAGATCGAAGAAGAGACCGGACTGACCATCGAGCAGGTGAAGGACATCAATCGCCGGATGTCCATTGGCGAAGCCAAAGCACGCCGCGCCAAGAAAGAAATGGTCGAAGCCAACCTGCGTTTGGTGATTTCCATCGCCAAAAAGTACACCAACCGCGGTTTGCAGTTCCTGGATCTGATTCAGGAAGGCAATATCGGTCTGATGAAAGCGGTAGATAAGTTTGAATACCGCCGCGGCTATAAGTTCTCTACTTATGCCACCTGGTGGATTCGCCAGGCCATCACCCGCTCCATCGCCGACCAGGCGCGGACCATCCGTATTCCGGTGCATATGATTGAGACCATTAACAAACTCAACCGTATCTCCCGTCAGATGCTACAGGAAATGGGCCGTGAGCCTACACCTGAAGAGCTGGCGGAACGGATGCTGATGCCGGAAGATAAAATTCGCAAGGTGCTGAAAATCGCCAAAGAGCCGATCTCCATGGAAACGCCGATCGGTGACGACGAAGATTCGCATCTGGGTGATTTTATCGAAGATACCACTCTCGAGCTGCCGCTCGATTCCGCCACATCGGAAAGCCTGCGTTCGGCCACGCATGATGTGCTGGCCGGCCTGACCGCGCGTGAAGCCAAGGTGCTGCGTATGCGTTTCGGTATTGATATGAATACCGACCATACGCTCGAAGAAGTGGGCAAGCAGTTTGATGTTACCCGCGAACGTATCCGTCAGATCGAAGCGAAGGCATTGCGCAAGCTGCGTCATCCTAGCCGTTCTGAAGTGCTGCGCAGCTTCCTGGACGACTAGCGCTACCCGAGCGTGCCTACGGGTACGCCAAGACGTTATTAATGGCAACAAAAAGCCCCGCGCAAACGCAGGGCTTTTTTTTGCCGATTCATCACAGAACCTGCCGCGGCTAGCGCCCTTGGGTGGCGAGGATCGCATCCAGTTCCCGATACGACTTGATCAGCGTATCAAAGCCCATACGATTAAGGCCGCTAGGATTGGGCAGCACCCAAATCTGGGTGGCACCGATGGTCACCTCCTGCTTGCCCCACATCGCATTACTCACCCGAAATGCCTGCCGATAGGCCTGCTTGCCCAGTACCGCCAGCGCACTAGGCTGATAGCACTGGATCTTCTCAATCAACCGCTTGCCCCCTGCGCGGTACTCCGCCAGCGACAGCTCAGACGCCTCAACCGTGGGCCGGTCCGCCAGCATGGTAATACCGCAACCGGTATCCAACAGTTCCCGCTCCTCTTCCGGTTTCAACTGACGCGTGGTAAATCCCGCCTGGTGGATGATTTTCCAGAATCGGTTATTGGGATTGGCAAAATGCACCCCTTTATGGGCACTGGATAACCCCGGGTTGATCCCGCAAAACACCACCCGTAATCCTGGGGCCAGAATATCCTCTATCATCTTGAAAACTCCGAAATTGCCGCCAACCATCATAATCGTTCAATAATAACCTGAAATTGGCGATAAATCCGCCAAGCGAACGCCCCCCCTATGGATCTGCCCATAGAGTTACTCTATAATCAACGCCCACTCGGCCCCTTAGCTCAGTTGGTTAGAGCAGGCGACTCATAATCGCTTGGTCGCTGGTTCAAGTCCAGCAGGGGCCACCAATAAATGTGTGATAAATCATGAAATTAGGCCAGCCATTGAGCTGGTTTTTTTACGTCTAAAAATGGCGGTAGCGATGAAATGGCGATGGCGTTTTGTCATACGAGCCAGGCAGGCCAATGATACAGATAGCGGGATGCCCAACCATATCAATCAGCGTTGAATGTTGAGCCGCTGGGGGCCTTTTTACATTGGCACTAACAACTGCGGCAGAAATGGGGTTGTTCCATTGCGAACACTGATAAGTGAAAATAAGCGAACTACCTTACTAACAACACTGTTCCCCTCTAGACTTTCGAGAACAGTTCAAGAGACACGTTACATGAAAAGAAAAACCGTTACTAAAGCTCAGATTTACCGTTCCGTCGCCAACTCTACCGCGATCGAAACAGGCGTTTCTGTGCAAAAAATTGAGCAGCAGCTCAAGCGTTATCAGATGCAGGCGAAAGCCGTTGGCCTCGCCCGTTAGTCTGGCAAGATGTCGGTCACCCATTGCATCATAGGGCGGTAGAGAGTGCCGCGTATAAGCTTCACAAACCTACCTAAATGTAATGGTTATCTGGTAAGCAGTAAGACCAGACAATCAAAATGTTATGAGCCACATCTGCACAAGGGTGGTGCAGTACCCCAGACCGGTGCATTACCGCGCCCCTGAATGAACATCAGCAACCACGGGCTCATGTTTTAACGCATCCAGGAATAGCTTCATAACGGCATTTTGCGCAGCGCCCTTTTTTACCACCAGATGAAACGGCGTGGTGACATAGATATCTTCCGGCTTAAGCGCTTTAATTTTCCCTTCAGAAACAAAACGACTGATATAATGTTCCGGAAGAAAACCCACATAATTTCCGGTAAGGATAAGCATGGTCACTGCCTCTACCTGCACCGCCACAGCATTGGAAGGTTGGAAATGTAGCGTTGGGTTTTGATGACTATGATTAGTATAAAAATGTTTGATTAAGCTGGCACTCTCAATACGCGCATCAGTCAAGGACTCCGGCGCCAGAGTAAACAAGTCGTGTTGATATGAACAGCATAAATGAGATATTTCATTATAAAGAAAAAAATAATCGAAATCTGTTTTTTCCTCATAAACGGGTATTATTCCACAGGTAAAACGGCCATCGATAACGCCGCGTTCGATCTCCTCAAGTTGGGTAGCGTGTAGGCGTACGCTGACCTTTGGCGCCTGCCGGTGAATCTCGCTCAACGCCCCCACTACCGGGGATTTCCGGTCGGTAATGGTGTTATCGATAATACCGATATTTAACTCACCGAATATTTCTCGGCGGGCGTGGTTTAGGGTATCCCGAAACTGATTGATCGATGAAAATAAATCAAGACACGCCTGATAGGCCACTTTACCATGCTCGGTGAGATAAAACCCTTCACGCCCACGGGTGCATAACTTCATGCCAAACCGGATTTCAAGATCAGATATTTGTTTACTGATCGCCGCCAAACCAATATTCAAATCATTAGAGGCCGCAGTAAATCCGCCGGCCTCAACTACCGTTTTGAATACCCGCAAAAGCTTTAAATCCGCAACCCCAATGTTTTGCTGATTAATATCACTCTTGACTGGCGATGTGTTTCCAAATTTGGAAAGTGGACTTTCCATAATAACTATTTACCCCTACGCCCTCGTTCTCCATTATCAATTTAACCGCGTTATTTTCCTTATTTCACCCATGTCAGCGGATGTTGATCATTCTTGGTTAAATGCCCTTTGCCAGCAGGCGATGGCGCCGTTTACCAAAAAGACTGCAACATCCATGCCATCAAAGGAGCATGCCATGACTCATTCGGTAGACCGTCTGTGGGGCGCACGTTTTAAAAGCGGGCCCGCGGCCGCGCTTAGTGCGTTGTCACGCAGCCCAGACGCCTATTTCGCCCTGGCCGCCTATGATCTGGAAGGTTGCCGTGCCCATGCTCGTGAACTCCAGCGCGCCGGACTGCTGGACGCGCAGGAAACCGCCCTGATGTTAGCGGCCATCGCACAACTGGCCGATGACCATCAGCATGGACGCATCCAGCCCAGCGTGGACGATGAGGACGTGCATACCTATATCGAACGAATGCTGACCGAGCGGCTGGGAGAACTGGGCGGCAAGCTGCGCGCCGGCCGTTCGCGCAACGACCAGACCGCCAACGATCTGCGGCTGTATCTGCGCGATAACGCCCGTAAAATCGTTCACGCCCTACTGACGCTGCAAACCGCACTGGTCAAACAAGCGGAACAGCATATCAACAGCATTGCCCCCGGATTTACCCATCTGCAGCAGGCCCAACCCATTGTGTTCGGCCATCAGTTGATGGCCCACGCCCAATCGTTTGCCCGCGACATCGACCGCTTCCAGGACTGGGATAAGCGCTGCGCTTTTTCTCCGCTGGGCGCGGCGGCGATGGCCGGCTCGGCGATTGCCATGCATCCCGAGCTATCGGCGCAGGATCTAGGTTATGACGGCCCCTGCGAAAACTCCATCGATGCAGTGGCAAGCCGTGATCATGTGGCGGAATTTTTATTTGCCGGCGGCATGCTCGGCGTCAACCTCTCAAGGTTGTCCGAGGAAGTGTGCCTGTGGGCATCACGCCAGTTCCGCTGGGTGTCGCTGGATGATGCTTATGCCACCGGCAGTTCCATCATGCCACAGAAAAAAAATCCCGATATCGCCGAGCTGACCCGCGGTAAAAGCGGACGGCTTATCGGCAACGTGACGGCGATGCTGTCCACCATGAAAAGCCTGCCGCTGTCCTATAACCGCGATCTGATTGAAGATAAACGCAACGCCATGGATACCGTCGAACAGCTGTTGCTGGTACTGCCGGCCATGGCGGGCATGGTCGAGACTATGGTTGTTGACGCCCAACGTTTGCTCACACAGGCGCCAGAGGGCTTTACCCTGGCAACCGAAGTGGCGGACTGGCTGTCCCGCCGTGGCGTGCCGTTTAAAGAAGCCCATGACATCACCGGCAAATTGGTGCAGCTATGCGAGCAGCATCAGTTGGAACTGCACCAGCTAAGCGACAGCCAACTGGCCGAGGTGGACGCCCGTCTGACCGGTGAGGTGCGTCAGTGCCTGACCCTGGAGGCGGCCATCAGCGCGCGTTGCGCCTGGGGCGGTACTGCGCCGGAACGGGTGGCCGAACAAATTGCCCGGCTACGGCTAAAACTGGCGGCCCAGGCCGCCTGGGTCACCGGCTATACCGGTCTTTCCTTAATTTCAAATGCATAACCTGGGGGTGCGATCATGACCGAACAGCGCTATCCGGGCGCCGGCGGCGAGCCAGCCAAGATTGATTTAAGCGAATATCAGCACGTGCCTCAGCGTTACTACGGGCGGATATTCTCCTCGGTGATTATTCTGGTGCTGCTGGGGTTACTCATCAACGCCTTTGCCCACGGCAAGATCGAGTGGCGTTTTGTCGCGCAATTCCTCACGGCCAAAGCCATCATGTTCGGCCTGGTCAATACCATCATCATGTCAGTCTTGGCGATGTTGCTGGGGGTGATCTTCGGTGTCATCATCGCGGTAATGCGCATGTCGCAAAACCCGGTGCTGCGCGCCGTCGCCATCGGTTACACCTGGATTTTCCGCGGTACTCCATTGATATTGCAATTGTTGCTGTGGTTCAACCTGGCACTGATCTTCCCCGACATGGGCATTCCCGGACTGTTCAGCTTTCATACCGTCGACATTATGACCCCCTTCATGGCCGCGCTGCTTGGCCTGAGCATCAACCAGGGCGCGTATACCTCGGAAGTGGTGCGTGCCGGCCTGCTGTCGGTGGATCTGGGCCAGTATGAAGCGGCCAAAACCATCGGCATGACCCGTCTGCACGCCCTGCGGCGCATTATTCTGCCCCAGGCGATGCGGGTGATTATTCCGCCCATCGGCAACGAATTTATCAGCATGGTGAAAACCACCAGCCTGGCCAGCATGATTCAGTATTCCGAGCTGTTGTATAACGCGCAAACCATTTACTTCGCCAACGCCCGGGTAATGGAATTGCTGTTTGTCGCCGGTATTTGGTATCTGGTGGCGGTAACCCTGCTGTCGCTTGGCCAGATACGCCTGGAGCGTCATTTCGGTCGTGGTACGCAGCGTCGCGATCGCTAACGGGAGAAAAAAATGAAAAACATTATCAAAGCCGTGAATGTGAATAAGTTTTTCGATGCCTTCCAGGCGCTGAAGAACATCAACCTGTCGGTGGACCATGGCGAGGTGATGTGTGTTATCGGCCCTTCCGGCTCGGGAAAAAGTACCTTTTTACGCTGTATTAACCAGTTGGAACGTATCGACAGCGGCGGTATCTGGGTGGATGACGAACTGGTGGGCTATCGCATCGCGGGTAAAAAACTCTATCCGCTTAACGATCGTCAGGTTGCCCGCCAACGGCTGAAAACCGGCATGGTGTTCCAGCGTTTTAACCTGTTTCCCGATAAAACCGCGCTGGAAAATATTATCGAGGGGCCAACCCAGGTGCTGTTGCGCCCGGTAAAAGAGGCGCGCGAGGAGGCCATGGCGTTGCTCGAACGGGTTGGCCTGGCCAATAAACGCAACGCCTACCCACTGGAGCTGTCCGGCGGTCAGCAGCAGCGGGTGGCGATCGCCCGTGCGCTGGCCATGAAACCCAAGCTGATGCTGTTTGACGAACCTACCTCCGCACTGGACCCGGAGATGGTGGGAGAAGTGCTGGCGGTGATGCGCGGCCTTGCCGCTGAAGGAATGACGATGATCGTGGTCACCCATGAGCTGGGTTTTGCCCGGGAAGTAGCCAACCGCGTGGTCTTTATGGATGAAGGCGGGATCATCGAGAGTGGTAATCCAGAAGATGTTTTGCTTAGTCCACAAAATCCGCGGACCCAGAATTTTATTTCTGCTGTCCTGATTTAAACATCCATACACACTGAGAGCCTGATGATGATGAAAAAAACGCTGTTGTCCTTATTAACCGCCGGCGCACTGCTTACCGGCGTCACGACTGCCGGTGCCGCGGAACTGACGCAAAAAGACGACATTAAAGTGGCGATGATGCCCAACTATCCGCCGCTGGAATTCAAGGATCCCGCCACCGGCCAGTTGACCGGCATGGATTACGATCTGGGCATGGAAATCGGCAAGCGGTTGAACCGCAAAATCAGTTGGCAGGAAATCGGCTTTGAACAGATGGTCAACGCAGTGGCCACCAAACGCATCGATATGATCCTCTCCGGCATGACCGATACCAAAGCCCGCCAACCGGTGGCCACCTTCGTGGATTATTACCATAGCGGACCCCAGTTCTACACCACCGTGGCCCATAACGAAATAAACCAAATGCTGGATCTGTGCGGCAAAAAGGTGGGCACCAGCCGGCGCACCACCTTCCCGGCGGAAATTGCTGCCTGGAGCAAAGCCAACTGCGAGGCTGCCGGTAAGCCAGCCATCGTCGTGGTCGGTGCCGAAGGTACCGCCGATGCCCGTACCCAGCTGCGTCAGGGCCGTATCGAAGGCGCGGTGCAGGGCAGCGAAACCCTGCCCTATATCATGAACATGGAAAAAGACACCTTTAAACCACTGGGCAAAGCCTTTGCCTACCAGGTGACCGGCATAGGCATCGCCAAAGACGATACCCCACTGATTGACGGCGTCAAGTCGGCGTTGACCGCAATGATTGCCGACGGCACCTACATGAAAATCCTGACGAAATGGGGTATGCAGGACGGCGCGATCACCAAAGTCACCATCAACAGCGGCAAATAAACGGCCGTGATTTTTATCGCGTGGGTGTCTCGAGCCCGCGCAGCTCGCTAGCGGAGAAAACACGCGATCATGTCTTCTATTCCAACCCGCTGGCCCGGGGATAAAACGGGCTGTATGGCGCTGGCGTTCGACGTTGACGGTCCCACCGGCGATGCGATGCTCAGCGGTAGCATTTGGCGCAAGGCGGATTATTTTACCTTCGGCGGTTACGGTCCTTTTCGCGCGCTAGGACGTATTTTGGATTTGCTGAAATCGCATCAGCTACCCGCTACGTTTTTTGTGCCTGCCTGGGTGGTGGAAAACTGGCCGGCGCAATGTCGGGCCATCGTGGAACAAGGGCACGAAGTGGCCTACCACGGCTATCGTCATGAGTCTTTTTATGCCCTGACCCCCGAACAGCAGCGCTGGGTGATGGATAAATCGCGCGCTATTTTCCATCAGGTACTGGGCATTCGCGCCGAGGGGTTTCGCACCCCGTCCGGCGACTGGCATCAGGAAACGCCCGCTATGCTGCTGGACGCCGGCGTGACCTACTCCAGCAGCATGCGCGGCGACGACCGGCCTTACCTGATAAGGGTGGCCGGGCATGAACGGCCGTTGGTGGAAATCCCCGGCCGCTGGGAGATGGACGATTATGCTTCCTTGGCGTATACCCGCGAACCTAACTTCCCCTCTGGCCTGGATCGCACCGCGAGCTATGCGCTGACGCTGGATAACTGGTGTCGCGAATTCGACGGCGCAATGAACGAGGGGCTGAGCCTGACCACCCTGTTCCATCCGAAGATTTCCGGCAAGCCGGGCCGCATTATGCTGCTCGACCAATTTTTTGATCATCTGCGCCGGCGCGACGACGTGTGGTTCGCTCGTTGCCGGGACGTGGCGCACTGGTGGCTGGGAGCAGGCAATGAATCTTGATGCGGGTTTACTCACCGGCCGCTGGCCGCACGGCAAACGTTGCGCGGTGGTGGTTACGGTTGATTTTAATGATATCCACGGCATCCTGAGCCAGGTGCCGGCGGTGGCCGGCCGAGAAAAAACGCTGTCGGTATGGCGCTACGGCACTCTGCGTGGCATCGATCGGTTGCTGGATTTGCTGGCGGCGAAAAACGTCCCCAGCACCTGGTGTGTGCCGGGCCTGGTGGCGGAAGAACATCCCGATCGCATAAGGCAGATCCAGCAAGGCGGCCATGAACTGGCCTGCAGTGGTTACCGGTTTGAGTCGTTTGATAACCTGACGTTGGCGGAGCAGATCGCCAGCATACAGCGCGGCAGTGCCGCTATCGCCGGTATTACCGGTAGCGCGCCGCAAGGGGTTCGGCTGCCGGCGGGCAATGGGGCGGCCGGCCTGCCCGACGCGCTGGTGGCCGACGGGATTCGCTGGACCTCCGGCTGGCGCGGCGACGATGTGCCGTTTTTTATCCCGTTGCAACGGCCTGCGGATACCACGCCCGGGCCCCGACTGGTGGAGTTGCCGCTGCACTATGAGCTGGAGGACGAGCCTTATTTCGCGTTTAATCTCAGCCCGGCGGTGCCGCCGGCGCAATCACGAATTGCCTCCTACAGCCAGACGCTGGGCAATATGAAGATGGATTTCGACGGATTTTATCGTTTTGGCCTGTGCTACGTGCTGCGCCTGCATCCTGAAGTGATAGGCACCGCAGGACGTATCGGCATCCTGGCCGAATTGCTCGATTATATTATGGCCCAGCCCGATGTCTGGATCGCTAACGCAGGCGAGATCGCCGACTGGTGGCAACGTAGCCAGCCGGACAATGATCCCACGCATCCAGCCGAAATCTGGCAGCGCCACATTGGCCAAGAACATCCTGCCGGTTCCCCCCTCCCAGCGGATAACCAGAAGGGCACACCCCATGTCTGAAACAATACTGACCCAGAATGCCAGTGGTCCCCTAGGATCCAATCCCCAGCAGGTGCTGGCGGCGTTTATTACCGACACGACCTTTGACCATCTGCCACCGGCGCTGGTGGCGCGCTGCAAGCGGCATATCCTGGATACGCTGGGGGCGGGTCTTGCCGGCGCGAGCAGCGAGGTCGCACAGGACATGGTCAGGCTCCTGGCAGCGGAAGGCGCGTCAGCGCAGGCGAGTGTATGGGGCACAACCCTGGCGACCTCGCCACGTAACGCGGCGTTGCTCAATGGCATCGCCGCCCATGCGCTGGAGCTCGACGATACCGGCGGTTGCGACCATTCCGGTGCCGTAGTGCTGCCCGCACTGCTGGCGATATTGCCGCTGTGCCCACAGCCGGTCAGCGGCAAAACGTTGATCCTGGCAACGGTCATGGGTTACGACATCGCGCGGCGGGTGCTTGAAGCCTGCGGCGGTTATGCCGCCCATAACGGTGCCGGCTGGCATTCTACCGCCACCTGCGGCGTGTTCGGCGCGGCGGCGGCGGCGGCCCGCCTGCTGGGACTGAGCACCGCGCAGGCCCGTTCCGCCTTGGGCATCGCCGGCAGCTTCAGTGGCGGGTTATGGGGATTTATCCATGACGGCTCGCAAAGTAAAAAACTGCACGCCGGCCGCGCCGCCGAAGGTGGGGTGCTGGCGGCGCTTTGTGCCCGCCAGGGTATCAGTGGACCGGGCGCGCTATTTGACCATCACTGGGGTGGTTTCCTTACCACCTTTGCCGCCGACGGTGCCAGACCCGAGGCGCTAACCCACGCGCTGGCACGGGAATGGAAACTGGAGCGCTGCTCGATAAAACCCTATGCGTCCTGTCGCGGCACCCATGCGGCGATTGACGCCGCCGGCGTATTGCTCGATCGGCTTAATGTCGGCCATCAGGCGATCGAAAAAGTTGAGGTTCGGCTCTGCCCGTTCCTTAACGATATGTGCGGCAATGCCCGTTTGCATACGCTGGCGGCTGCGCAGATGAGCTTACCCTATGCGGTGGCGGCGCGGCTGGTATTCGGCCATGCAGGCCTGGATGCCTATGGGGACCAGGAACGCCGCGATCCGCGGTTGCTGGACATGATGGCACGCATTGAATTACAGATCGATCCGACGCTCAGCGCCGACGGCGAGCCGGAAATCACCCTGCAGACCCGCGAGGGCGATCGCCTGTCGCTGCGCGTGGATATTGCGTTGGGCAGCCCCGCCAATCCGGTGAACGACCTGCAGTTGCGGGATAAGTTTTTATCCCTGGCAACGCGCGTCCTGCCGGCCACCCAGGCGCAGTTGCTATGGGCCAGGGGAATGGCCTTGGAAGATGAAGAGGATATCGGCGCTCTGGTCGCCCTGTTGATGCCAAACCAGATAGATTTTATCTGAGCACCGGTTAATGTATTGACCTTTAGAGGACACGACGTCAGTGGAGAGATCGCACATGCAAACACAAACCATTATTTTTCCGGCACACATCCTGCGCGGACCTGGCGTGTTGTCCCGGCTGGGGGACGTTTGCGGCACGTTAGGACGGCGCGCGCTGCTGATTGGCGGCCACCAGGCGCTGGCGGCGGTGGCTGAGACCATCAAATCTCAATTGGCCACCGGCCCGGTGACATTGGTCGGCAGTACATGGTTTGGCGGAGAATGCAGCGAAACACAAATCCTCCGGTTGACCCAATTAGTACTGGAGCAGCATATCGATCTGATTATCGGCGCCGGTGGCGGCAAGGCACTGGATACCACTAAAGCGGTAGGCGTCGCCGCCAATGTACCGGTGGTGACCGTCCCGACCATTGCCGCCACGTGCGCCGCCGTGACGCCATTATCGATTCGTTATTTTGATGACGGCCGGTTCCAGGACCTTTATCCACTAGCGCAGGCGCCGGCGGCGGTATTCATCGACAGTGATCTGCTAGTGCGTGCGCCGATGCGCTGGCTGGCGGCCGGGCTTGGCGACACGCTGGCAAAATGGTACGAATTCCGCGCCATCAGCACGCGGCAGACCGCATTGGTGGGGATCCAGCGCGCATCGCAGGCCAACAGTTTGATTTGCTACGATCTGATCGCCACCTATGGGGCGGCGGCATGCCAGGCGGTACGCGATGGCCGGGCCAATCCGGCACTGGATCAGGTGTTGGACGCCATCTTTATGTTCGCCGGACTCACCTCGCTGATGAGCAACGGTGCCCATGCCGCCGCCGCCCATGCCATGTATGAAGGTTTTACCGTCTGCCATAAAACCCATGATTTTGGCCATGGTTTGCTGGTGGGTTTTGGCAATCTCTGCTTGCTGGCGCTGGAGAACCGCGCCGACGATGAACTGCGCGATGCCATGGTACTGGCCAAAACCTGCGCGGTGCCGCTGCGGTTAAGCGAAATAGCGGATTTAAACGCTGAGGAGCTGGAGAGTATTGTGCAGGCATCGGTGCAGGCGCCGGATATGGCGAACATGCCGGGCAAGGTCACGGCGACTGACCTGTATACCGCCATCCGGCGAGTGGAGGCGATGGCGGAAACGATCCTTTAGTGACATGAGAAAAAGGGCGGGAACGGCATTAGCCGTATCGATTACGTTAATGCAGACAGCAATGCTTGAATTTTTTACCGCTACCACAAGGACAGGGATCGTTGCGCCCTACTTTCGGCATCTGTTTAACCGGTGTGGCCCTGGGGGTTAATGCATCGCGGCGCTGATCTAAATAATAGCGGTGTAATGCACGGGCAGCCGGCTCGATAAAACCTACCGATTGTTGATGCTGTTCTAAGGTTAACTTATCAAGCAGCGGAAAATTTTTTTCGCAGCCATGCAGAGCAATGGCATCGAGGTGGATCTGCATTGCAGGCGGCAAGCCCGTCCAGTCGCCTAATTCCACGCCCCGCATATAACCGAAACACCATTCCTCAGCAACGATTATCTCTTTTTCGTCGATGTTTCTAATAGCAAACATTGCCGTAAATTGATCGGGCTCATCCATCAGCGATGAAACAATACCGTTCATATGCTTAAAGATCGGATCAAAAAATCGCTGCAACTGCGCTTGGCTTTCCCAGCCTGGCTGGTGCTCCTGCCCGCCCCACAACGCCGGTATCCACTGGCTTGGCGCAATGGTCTGTGGCCCGGAGATTATCGCCGTGAGAAAACCATCCAGTTCCGACAAGTCCAGAATGGAATCGTCGTTACCATATCTCAACAGCATTTCGCCGACGAAATCTAACCCTGGCTCATTAATTGGCTCTGACATCTGGCGATCCCCCTGATTAAGTCACCCAACCATGATATCAATCTCATTCCCAAACGAAAAGCCAGTCCGCAGAACGAGGTTAATCCCAATCGAAGAAAGATTAAAAAAATCGTCCACTGTTCGGCGCATGTAGATCTGATACGCGGCTAACAACCGGTGGTGAACCGTTGCATTTGTTGGCGGCTGAAGATGGCAAAGCTGCCTTTGCTCACGCGAACTGGACGCGTCTTACCCGCAACTGCCTTATTTAGGCATTACAACCACCAATGTTTACCTGGCGGTGGAGCGTAACGAAAACGTTATCCTGCTGTACATCTACCCGGTGAAGGACAAACCCGCCGGCCCGCAGGCCAGGGCACTTAACGCACAATATTAATACCCATATTACGTAAACTACCCTTGACGCCGTTTGCATGAAGAATAAAACGATGGTGATGCTAGGCAAAACGCTTCCCGAGTGGGCTCAGTTTCCGTGGTGCGTGCACATGGCCAGTTAACCGGTTGATAATGTACATAAATCACATAGAATAAGCAGCTATCCCACGGCGTGATCCTGCTGATTTAATGTAAATCTGATAGGGGTTTTCACTTATGCGACCAAAAACTATTGTGGTGTTTATCGATATGTCACCGAGTAGCCAGTCAAGGATCGATTACGCAGTAAAAATCGCGCACCGCTATGATGCTCATCTGACGGGTATCTATATTGCCCCAACTTACTGGGGGGCCAGTCCCTCTGAGTCCTATGTTATTGGCAGCAAAGCAATAACTGAATTGACAAAGTTTTATCACGCAGAAGAACGGGAAACATCAAAAATAGCGATTGAATTGTTTAATACCGCCACCAGCAATGGAAAAATCAGTGCTGAATGTCGCATCATCAAAGACAGCGAGGTTGACCTGCAGCTAAAGTCAATTTTGTTATATACGGATCTGATCATCGCGGGTAATCCAGGAACTAACGGGCTGCCGAAAAATTGGTCGGCGGAGGTGATATTACTGGACACCGGGGTCCCATTTCTTCTGGTGCCAAATGGATGGCAATGTCAATCAGGCGACATTGGCACACGGATCCTGCTTGGCTGGAACGGCAGCCGTGAGTCGCGCCGGGGTATTACCGATTCCTTACCTTTTTTGGTCGAGGCACAATCTGTGTCCGTTGTGGAAGTCGATCGAGAAAAACATCCACATCATGAGGACCCGATCGGCGCTGATTTATTGCTTTACATGAGTAGGCATGGGGTCAAGGCTGATCTTAACGCGTTATCATCCCAAGGCCGTCCCGTTGCCACGGTGCTCTTGGAATTTGCGGCGCAGCATGACATTAATTTCATTGTACTTGGGGCTTACAGTCACAGCCGGTCGAGCGAAATGATTTTCGGGGGCGTGACGCGAACACTCTTAAAGACCATGAGCGTTCCCTTGTTGATCGTGCATTAGTATCAATAACGGGTGAAAGGCGGGTCTAGCGCAACGTGAGTGATTCAACTCATGCCAGGGGACCCAGGTGGCCGGTAGGCTAACAGAAAATCAATTAATTACAGATGGTCATGCTCCGCCAGTTCCTGCCAAAATGACTGCATTTCGATTTATTCAACAACGCCTATCCATGTAAAAAAGGGGTGATATTGATGCCATTAAACACATTTTCACCCCAAGGTGAGCATGAGTGTCAGTTGAAATAGCCTCGCGCATTGTGGTAACAGATATTAGTCACCATTTCCCCGGTCAGAGCGAAATCCGGCGGAATTTCACCACGATCAATCCACCCGCCAATGATGTTGCACAGTAGGCGACGAAAGTATTCATGCCGGGTGTAGGACAAGAAGCTGCGTGAATCAGTAAGCATGCCAATAAACTGGCTCAGCAGGCCAAGCTGTGCCAATTGCTCCATCTGACGAGTCATACCATCAAGTTGATCGTTAAACCACCACCCAGAGCCAAACTGTACTTTTCCGGCGATCCCGCCTCCTTGAAAATTACCGCACATCGTGGCCATCACCGCATTCCACGCCGGGTTGAGTGTGTACAGCACCGTTTTCGGCAGTTCGTCGCTGAGATCCAGTGTACTGAGTAACTGCGCCAACGGCTCGGCAAAGGGGCGATCATTGATCGAATCAAAACCGGTATTCACTCCCAGGATACGGAATGCCCGCTCGTTGTTGTTACGCTGTGCACCAATATGCAACTGCATGACCCAACAACGCTGCGCATATTGTTTGCCCAACCAGACTTGGATTGCCGTGCTAAACTGAGCAACTTCTATTTCACTGAGTATCTCTCCGTCGAGCCGGCGGCACAGTATAGTGTTAAGAGTGTTCATTGATGGTATCTGGGCAAAACGAACCACTTCAATACCATGATCGGCACTTCGACAACCGTGACGACCAAAATGATCTAATCGCTTTGTCAGGGCAGCGGTCAGATCATTAAAACTGGTAATAACAATATCAGTCAGAGCGGACAGTGCCTGGATGTAATCGGCAAACCCCGGCAATTCAGGTTTGAATACATTGTCCGGCCGCCAGGTCGGAAGCACGGTAATGTTAAAACTCTGTTCATCGGCTATACGTTGATGGTGCTGCAGGTCGTCCAGCGGGTCATCCGTGGTGCCGACCATTTTAACATTCATCTGCTGCATGATGCCACGTGCACTAAATTCAGGCAGAGCGAGCTTCTGCTGGCAATGATCCCACACCTGTTGCGCAGTCTGAGGGGAAAATACGATATTTTTCAGACCAAACGGGCGTTTTAAGTCCAGATGACTCCAGTGAAAAATCGGATTTCCGATGGTTTTGGGTATCACCGATGCCCAGGCCATAAATTTATCTTTATCACTGGCGTCACCCGTGATCAGCCGTTCGTCTATTCCAGCGGTACGCAGTACACGCCATTTATAATGATCGCCTTCCAGCCAGATTTCCGTCATGTTATTAAACTGGCGGTTATCAGCAATTTCCTGTGCAGGTAAATGGCAGTGATAGTCAAAAATAGGCTGGTCTTTGGCAAATTCATGCCATAAACGTACAGCAGCATCACTATGCAACAAAAAATCTTCATCAAGAAAAGGTTTCATATTCCCCTCATTTAACCGTGGCGAGTTCAGTTCGCGATACACCCGGTGTTTTATGTTCTTTCACCATGGTCCAGAGAATGATGGCACCAATAATATCCATTATGCTTAGGAACATGAAGAACGGGTTATAGCCGATCGTATTAACCAGGCTTCCCATAATCAGGGTGCAGATGAAAATACCGCTCCAGCCGGCCGTACCTGCAAAACCGCTTACAGTAGACGTTTCATTACGTTTGAAAAGGTCGGTCGCCATGGTAATCACCTGAGTTGACAGCATCTGGTGAGCGAAACCGCAGATAGAAACTAGACCAATTGCAAGATAGGGACTTTTAACGAAACCAACAAAGGCCAGAGGTAACATTAAAATGGCGCCCAAAGAAAAACCGATACGACGAGCGTTTACCGTGGTAATACGCCACCGTTTCATCATAAAATTGTTCAAGAAACCACCAGCCATACCGCCGAAATCTGCGGCGAGAAAAGGCAGCCAGGCAAACATAGCTATATCTCTCAGTGGCATATGACGCACAGTCATTAGATATACAGGTAACCAGAAGTTAATGGTGCCCCATGCCGGATCAGCCAGAAATCGCGGTAAAGCAATCCCCCAAAAATTACGCTGGCAGAGCAGTTTACCGATCGATGGTTTAGCATGGTCGGCAGCCAGGTGTTTTTCCTGACCTGCTTCGATTAAGTGAAGCTCTTCCGGGGTTATAGCTTTATGTTTTTGTGGGGTGTCATAGCAGAACCACCAGATAACAGCAAACACCAACCCCAGCGCACCGGTTATAACAAATGCCATTTCCCAATTGTAAGCCATGATGGCCCACACGACTAACGGTGGCGCCAGCATCGCACCTATAGATGTACCGATGTTAGCAATACCGCCCGCAATACCCCTCTCTTTAGCGGGGAACCATTCGGAGTTACATTTTACCCCAGCGGGGATCGCTGCCGCTTCACTGAGACCCATCAGGCCTCTGAAAAAGGCAAGTCCACCCCACGAACTACAAGAAGCATGCGCCATGTTGGTCAATGACCAAGCAATAATCATGATGAAAAAGCCTAATTTCAGGCCGATCACGTCAATAATAAATCCGCAAATAGGTTGTGCGATAGTATAGGTAAACTGAAAAGCGCTCAGGATCCATGAATATTGCTGTTCGTTAATGTGTAAATTAGTAAAAATCGTCGGCGCGGCAACACTCAATGAACTGCGCGCTAATGCGTTAAGGATGGTGCCCAATGAAACAAGGCAAATAACCCACCAACGCAGTTTTTTAACTTTCATGGGGTAAATTCCAAATCAGATATCAATTATATTAGCCGGAAAATAATCCAGTTCTGCTGGGAAAGCGTTTACCAGTTCCACAACGTTCCGTCTTCAAGACGGGACACGGGTAAGTAAGCGGGTTCATATGGATATTTCGTGGCCAGTTTTTCATCGAATTCAATGCCAAGCACTGGTTTATCACCTGGGTGCATAACTCCGATTTTAAACATCACGTTATGCAGGAACACTTCGAGAATTTATGCGGAATATCCCCTGTATTCCTGGTCAGTCCGTTATCAGTTGTTATTTTCAACGTAACAACGTTACGCCTTAAGCAATTGACAAAAATTTCAGCTTTTACAATTTTCATTTAGTTTCCTGTCTGTATACCAGTAAGGGGTCTTATGAAAGCTAAACAATCATCATCCTAACGTAACTAGAACACTACCATACAAGAATGGTCAAAAATTGTGAGCTACGTTTCATTTCACCAAAACTCAGCTTCGTCGTGATGATCACTGAGCTCTTTTCGTACAATTGGCTCTTATCGGCACGGATTATCTGCCAGGGACACGACTTCCCCCACATACATACCGGCGAGCCCAATTCCTGTATCACATTAGCGGGCTTATGGACGTTGAAACTGACGACGGTGCATGGGTAGTCGGGGAACATGTTGTGATTAAACACCGCTATCAGGCCTTGGGGGCGCTGAATGGCTTTTTCATCGCGCTTTGGTTTTTGATAGGTAGCGTGTTTTTTTATACGGTAGCTTGACGCTTGACGGTACTTGGCTTTTTATCGCAGGCAGTACGCAACTGATGCTAAAACCCGCCATCAAACTTGCTGAACTTATTCATGTAAGGCATATTTACCGTAAAATGCAGGATGCGTCAGCCGACTCGCCTTAATCACGGTTTAACGGCATTGCCGCGTATTTTTCGGCCAACTTGTCGAGGAAGATACACCGCGTCTGGTCCATATTACGGTAGTCCTGCTCACGCCAATTGACTGATGCACGGACCAAGTCCATCCAAATGTCATTCCACCCTCTTCTTATTATGTGCTGGGCTTATGTGGGTTTAAGAACCCTGTTTCCAGCCCGTGCGAGTCCTGCGGTGAAAACGAGATACGTGAAAACCATCATGGCATAGTCGATCGTAAACCGGTCCAGAGAAGCCCTGCGCCAGCATTGCTCCAGCCTAGTCAGAGTGACTGCCGAATGACCAGATGGCGGTGCTGGACGCGCCCATCAGGAAAGATGCGATGATCAAACGCGTAAGCGCACTATTGCGTGGTGGCAAACTACTGGCGCTTTTGGTGCCTGTTTTGGCCTCGCGAGGCACGCTCAGTGCCGCTGCTATCGCCATGAAAAAAGCGACCGCAATAAAAATGACGTCAATAACATTGGTTGCAGCGGTTAAGGTTCATCGGATAAAGGCAATCACCGATACGTTGCGCGAAATGCTACCCCTTCTCGCCTGAACGCGTGTTCTCATGCTTTTCATACGGTAGCATGACTCGGAAAATGCCCGTCTGTGCTTAGGCGGCACCAGGTTCTGCCAACGTATTAACCAGCGCTACAAAGGGAGTCTTATGTTAAACAACAAAATCGTGTTTTCTGTCGCTGGGGAACATATTGTGATTAAGCACCGTTATCAAGCCTTGGGGGCGCTGAATGACTTTTTCATCGCGCTATGGTTTCTGATAGGTAGCGTGTTTTTTTTATATGGTAGCTTGACGCTTGATGGTACTTGGCTTTTTATCGCCGGCAGTACGCAACTGATGCTAAAACCGGCCATCAAACTTGCTGAGCTTATTCATATTAGGCATATTTACCGTAAAATGCAGGATGCGCCAGCCGACTCGCCTTGATCACGGCTTAACGGCATGGCAGCGTATTTTTCGGCCAACGTGTCGAGGAAAATAAACCGCGTCTGGTTCATATTGCGACAATCATGCTGACGCAGACGTTCCCGTGAATCAACCAAACGGAACGCTGCGGCGTGGTTGTGATCTTGTGCGAAATGAGCAATCAGCAGTTCAACCCAATTTGAGTCCCGTTCCATATGGCATTAAAAACCATAACCCAGATTACGGCAAACAACGATCTGTCGTGGGCACCTTCGCTGTATGCCATGACCAGTGCATCTGACGGCAGTATTCGGGCCAAGGTTTTTACACGTTGATGGTTTATACGACTGAACAGCCCTCACTCAAATTTAGTAAAAGCCCACATCCCCTCTTGAAAAAGCGACAGAACGTCGTCTATATTTCCCGTACGCTGTACCGTGGTGATGGCACCCTCAACTAGCAACGCGTATTTCTGTGCCATGCGGCCCTCATCTTTTTCTGAGGATATAAAAGACGCGATTATTTGTTCCATTTGCGTCTTATGTTCTCTGATAAGCGGCATAACCTGTGGTAGCTCATTTCCGATTTCACTTACCGTATTGATGAATGCACAACCTCTAAAATCATCAGATTTGAACCATTCCGCCAGTGTTTCCGTCAGCCCTTCAGGCAGTGTCCCGTAACGATTTATATTTCGCCTTAGAGATTCTTCAAACCAGTTAATCCATAACCTATGGCGAAAATCAAGAAAGGCTAGAATGAGATTATTTTTAGATGGAAAGTGCCGATAGAACGTAACTTTGGTCACTGCCGCTTCTTTGATAATACGATCAATACCCGTGGCACGAATGCCATCGCGATAAAACAACCGGTGGGCTGAGTTAAGTATGCGTTCCCGCGCTTCTGATAGTTTTTTTGTCATATTTTTCTCCTCGTACACAATAATTCATGTAGACAGTTCTGTCTACATGAATTATTGTGTAGACAACCCTGTCTACATACACTGAGGAAAAAACCATGGAAATCAGACAACCTATCCCACCCTTTACACACAAGACAGCCGAGTTAAAGGTCCGCTTAGCGGAAGATGCCTGGAACAGCCGGGATCCTGAGAAAGTATCATTGGTGTACAGCAAAGATACGTACTGGCGTAACCGAACGACTTTTGTGGAAGGCCGCGAATCTGTGGTGGCGTTTTTAAAAAACAAATGGAATAGAGAGCTCGAATACCGTCTTATTAAGGAGTTATGGGCGTACGATGAAAATCGCATTGCTGTGCGTTTTGCATATGAATGGCATGATGATTCAGGTAACTGGTTTCGCAGCTTTGGCAATGAAAACTGGGCATTTAACGAACAGGGGTTGATGACCCGTCGTTTTGCCTGCATCAATGATATGCCTATCCAGGAACCTGAAAGGTGTTTTCATTGGCCGTTAGGACGTCGTCCCGATGAAGCTAAAGGCCTTAGTGAATATGGTTTTTAACACATACCTCAAACTCAACCCTGATGTAAGCCAATAACGTTAATAAGTCATCATCGCACACCAATTGACTGATGCACGGACCAAATCCACCCAAATTTCCTTCCACCCTCTTCTTATTATGTGCTGGGCTTATGTGGGTTTAAGAACCCCGTTCCCAGCCCGTGCGAGTCCTATGGTAAAGGAGAGACAGGCGAAAACGACCACAGCATAACCGATCGTAAGCCGATCCAGAGAAGCGCTGCGCCGGCATTACTCCAGCCTAGTCGGAGCATGACAAGCTGACTGCAGAATGACCAAATGGCGGTGCTGGACGCGCCCATCAGGAAAGATGCGATGATCAAACGCGTAAAGCGCACTATTGAGTGGCGGAAGACCACGGGTGCTTTTAGTGGCTGTTTTGGCCTCGCGAGGCACACTCAGGGCCGCTGCTATCGCCATGGAAAAAGCGGTCACAGTAAAAATGACGAAGGCTAACCACCATTGTCCCCCATCAACAATGTCCAAATCCGCGGGAGGATTATCGTTACCAAATTGCGCATTTATGTATCATTCATGGCGATACATTTTATTTTTTCATTTTTCGCAAAATGATGATCAACTCATGAATCAGGGTGCTTGGATTATCGGTGCCATGGTTAAAAGCGGCATTTTTAGCTCTAAGGCTGTTCGCTATAGCAGCATCTACTTTATCATTCAACTTGCGGAATAATCCTTTGGTGGCTTTTTTATAGTCCGGAATATATTTCTTTAATTCATGGATTATTTGTTTACCTGAACTATTGTTTGGTAAGTTTTCATAATTTTTTGTTGAGTATTTATAATGTAAAAGCAACCAGTATTCGAAGCATGGTATGGAATTTATTATAAAAAATATATTTTTTGGATTAGCCCTGTATATAATATCAAGTGCTTTAAAATAATCGACATGCGCATCTTTATCTATCACACAGTAAACTTTGTCATAAGGAGCATATGCAACTACTGATTCTTTGTATAATTTTTTGCATGAGCGACCACGCTTGATGGACTTGAGCCACAATTACCAATGACTTCAATAACATTGGTTGTATTTAATTCATAAAACTCTCTTAACTCAGTAAAATAGATCGGTTCGGTTTTTTCTCCTTCACATACGATAAGTATTTTGTCGAGACTTATTTTTGATTCTTTCTTTCTGCGCATATCCGCAGTAGATTTTGGCCTTCTTTTGTGAAATAAATCATCGCTTCCCATCTTCACATCTCCATTTTTTTAATAAATGGGATCGCACCGTAACGACCATCAAGATAAGATGTCTCAATATTTTCTCTACCTTTTCTTGGACTGAAGTCAGTCAAAGGAAATAGTTTCGTGGCGTTGGCATTATCCTTTTCACAAAACCAAATCTGATCTCTTCTAAAAACTTCCTGATTAAGAATTGAAGTTTCATGCGTGGTAAAAATCAATTGTGCATTATTTGTATTTTTATCAGGATCATTAAATAAACTGACTAAAAACCTGACTAATTTTGGATGCAAACTTAAATTTAATTCATCAATAAAGATAACATGACCTTTATCTAAAGTATCTAGCCATGGCCCCGCTAAAGAAAATAATTTTTTTGTACCTTCTGATTCATCTTTTAAATCAAATAACATTAATTCGTTATTATTATTCTTATGAACCGTTTGAATTTTATAAGTATTCACATCATTATTATTTTTAATTACCAGTTGTTTAAGATTTTCAGGTAAGCTATTAGGCAGAGATGCAGGGTTGAATTTTTCCTTTGTCACAATAATATCATCAATCCCAACATCAGCCGCTTTGAGAAAATTTAATACTTCTTCCTTTTTATCTCGAGTGCAAATCAATGAACTGAATTTTTCATTCCACCCACCCAGCGTTGATACTCGTAAAGTATTTTTGAACCAATCGAATACGGGTTTAAGTTGTTCGCTATTAAGTTGCATCGCTGTTGACAAAAACAAAGCATTTGATCTGGTCGCCTTTTGCCATACATGCTTGTCACCTAATAATGCACTACCCATCTCCCATTCGTATTCATTTTTTTTATTATTCCATGCCCGCATAAACCATTTTTGAGGACGACCTTTTGGCCATGCGAACAACCATTCGTCATGAATCTTGCTTGAAGTCGCCGTAAAACCATACTGATATCTAATATTATTGCTAATAAAAGAAATTTCAAATTCGCTAGGTTTATCAATTAATTCACTATCTAATTTAAAGGGAACAATAGGTAATTCATCGCCGCTTTGAGATTCAGAGGCAGAATTGATAATAATATTGTGCATAACACGTAATCCGAGGAAAAAATTAGACTTTCCAGCTGCATTAGCGCCATAAATGACAGCGGAACGCAACAGTTCTAATTTATTAGGATAGGTAAGTTTGATCGTGCTTGCATCTAATCCTTTGAGCCTAGAAGAGTTAAGTGAGATCGTTTGTGTCTGTGCAAATGAGTAAAAATTTTTAAGTGAAAATTCAATAATCATGATGTTAGTCCGTGTGGGTCTTTGGCCTTATCATAAAGATAAATCTAAATTTAGTTAATGTCATCATTTTGATTCGTTTTATGACAAAAAAAACCAAAAAATGACATTTGATTGAGTATTTGTTGCGATTATAGGTTTATGAGCTGCAGCGGTTAAGTTAAGGTTCATCGGATAAAAACAGTGGCCGATATGTTGCGCGCAATGCTATCCCTCCTCGCCTGAACGCGTGTTCTCATGCTTTTCATACGGTAGCATGACTCGGAAAATGCCCGTCTGTGCTTAGGCGGCACCAGGTTCTGCCAACGTATTAACCAGCGCTACAAAAGGAGTCTTATGTTAAACAACAAAATCGTGTTTTCTGTCGCTGGGGAACATATTGTGATTAAGCACCGTTATCAAGCCTTGGGGGCGCTGAATGACTTTTTCATCGCGCTATGGTTTCTGATAGGTAGCGTGTTTTTTTTATATGGTAGCTTGACGCTTGATGGTACTTGGCTTTTTATCGCCGGCAGTACGCAACTGATGCTAAAACCGGCCATCAAACTTGCTGAACTTATTCATATTAGGCATATTTACCGTAAAATGCAGGATGCGCCAGCCGACTCGCCTTAATGCCGACATCAAGGCCGCGAGTATCCACGCTAGATAGTCGTCGGTTGATCAACGGGCATCCGCATTAGTGTGTTTTATTTTCCATTTTTTGAGGCAACCTCATGAAAAACCAGATTGACAAAAAAATTGCTGAAGACTTTTTGGCTGCCTATGCGGCGCATGATTTCCAACGCATTGCTCTGCTTTTGCACAATGATATTGAATGGAACCTTCCCGGCAATGGCCCAATTTCCGGGACCGCTGTGGGTATTGATGCCGTCATCAGGCGAGTAAAAACAATCATCGCCTCAGGCATCAAAACGGAACTTCACCATATATTGATCGGCCAGCATGGCATTACGCTTTCTTTGCACAATACGGCAAGCAAACCTGACGGCAGGCAGCTCGACGAAGAACTGGCAACCGTGCTGGCCGTCGACGCTGGCCTTATCAAGCGGATTGACACCTATCTTTCCGATGTTCCGATAATGGAGCGCTTTTTTAACGCCTAACCATCCCCACATATCGTCGTTGGCGGTTCCCTGCCTAAAGCACGTTTCACCCGATGTGGCGCGGCACGACACACCTCTACACGCGTAAATGCCTCAGCGATGAAACACCATCTGAGGTCTTCGCGCGTAAAATCATGCACGGTCAACCCAGTATTACCCCTCAAACTTGAAACCGCGTGCTTATGACAGGGCGAAAACGCTTTAAATTAAATAACGCTATTCTTTAAATAAGTTATGTTATTAATTTAATATTCATAGATTAAATAAGCACATTTCCCCATAAGACGCCGAGAAACACACTTTAAATTCACTTAATCACTTAATCACTTGATCACTTGATCACTTAATCACTTGATCACTTGATCACTTAATCACTTGATCACTTGATCACTTAATCACTTAATTTAATTACCTTATTATGTATTAAATATGCTTTATACTACTTGCTCTTTTTAAAAATAACAGTTTATAATCCTCCCGCACCGTTAATACGGTGTGGGGACTCTCACTCTTCGAATGACAACAGCGATATGATATGAGGATTATATTATGTCGTTTAAGAGTAATCATTGAACTACGATATATTGACTTATTAGTCTTATATCAACAGCGGCTCAAATTAGTCAGTGTTAGTGCTAACTATAGAGCTGATATCAACGATTGTGAGATTGTTCCCCACTACTAAGGTGCCTACCATGCAAATCCGTTTTGATCCCTCCTTGGCCTGCTACGACGATGTGTACTGTCAATGCCAGGCATTAGCTCACGCAGCCTACAAAATCGACGACGACGATATCCGAGAAATGCTGTTATATACGCTGCTGGAAAAACAACAGCAGTTGGAAATGCTGCTGCCCGCATCAGGCTTGGGTAACGAAAGCCCCGCAGTGTAAAACGATGTTAAGGGGAAAATAATAATCAGAGGGGTGGCGTTCAGCCCTCACATAGTTTACAGCACCCGCAGCACCACGATACCCAGCTTATTGGTTAAATAGCGCTCAAACGGGGAATCCACCACTTTCATATTTTGCTCGAGGGATGAAGCATTACGAAAATAAACACCATCCGGGTCTTTAATACAAAAACCCACATGCGAGACATCCAGACCGTGAGATTTGGAATAGATACCCATAAGATCGCCGGAGTTAAGTTTGGCTATCACATCGTCATCAATTTTTTCCGTTGGGATATAATGTATTTCTCGTTCGACGATACCCAAGCCCGGAATAAACTCTTCATCGATGCCTTTACGATTGAGGTGCTTTGTTACGGTGATAGCATCCGCACTGAGTTTATCCGTAATATCCACTGCATTGGCCGGTTTTCTGGCAAACCAGTCGCTAAAAAAGTGATTTCGTTTTAAAAAGTTAACCTCACCGCCTTGGTATCTTATGGCCTGTAGATGGTGGATAAACGCCGAATGACTGTGTGATTTGGCCAACGCACAGACATAATCCAGCAGGGTAAAACAGTCCACACCGCTAACATCAGCCACCAGTCGCTCTTGTTCTGCTAATGAGCCTATTAACCTGTTGGCGTGATAAGGCGTATCCAAAAACGCTTGTGATACTATTTTAAGTAATTGGCCGGTATCAACATCACGACACGGGATGACGATGTCATCGATTATCGCGTTGATCTTTGCCGAGGTGGCAGGATCTATCACCGTATCGTCCAGATCATTTTTTTGCGCAACCGACTCGATATCACTCTCATCATTTTGGGGCATGGATTCATGACATAATAACCAAGCATGACCGTTGGTATGATCGACATTCATCAATTATCCTTAATGACATTAGCATAATAGGCAAAATATCACATATCTGCGGATCAACTTCAATCCACAATCATGCTACTGGTGAGCCGCCATTTAACGTTGTTGGCATTTTAGCCCGGTTAACCTGCCACCCCCACCAGTATACTGTTGCCAGCCCTTCGTTCAGGCGTAAACCCGCAACGATGATGTGCCGCTACATTGTTTAGCAAAGGTGTCCGTGATATCAGTCTGCCACCGGCTTCAACGGTGTTGGGAGGAGCAATTGATAAAAAGCCAAATCCAGCCAGCGGTCAAATTTCCAGGCCACCTGTGGCATTGTCCCAGTATGGCGGAAGCCGTTTTTTTCATGCAGTACAATGCTAGCGCTGTTGTGCGCGTCGATGGCACCAATTAGCGTATGCACTTCACGCTCACGGGCGGCATCAATCAGCGCCTTAAGCAGCACGGTTCCCAACCTTTTGCCACGATGATCTGGATGAATATAAATAGAATGTTCGACCGAATATTTATAGGCCGGCCAGGCGCGGAACGTGCCGTAGCTGGCAAACCCGAGCAGTGTGCCCTGCTCATCTTCCAGACCCATCACCGGAAAGTCATGGGTCAGTTTTGTGGCAAACCATGGGGCCATACTGTCGATATGACGCGGTTTATAATCATACAGTGCGGTAGATGTCAGGATGGCGTCATTAAAAATATCCAGGATCGCGCCCGCATGCTGGCGCTCACTGCAGGTAATCAGTTGCATAGGTTACGCTCCGATGGCTTTTTTTATGCGCTAAATTCCACTATAGTAGAATTAATTCCATTAAAGTAAACAACGGAAATTCCCTTATGTCAATCGACCACTTGCTTGCTACGCGCTTGCAGGCATTACGCAAGGCACAGGGCCTGAGCCTGGAACAGCTCGCCGCCAGCGCCGGTGTCAGTAAAGCGATGATTTCGAAAATTGAACGCCAGGACAGCAGCCCAAGCGCCAGTCTGTTAGGCCGTTTGGCAGCAAGCCTTGGCGTGTCACTGGCACAGTTGCTCACGGAAGATAACGCACCGCCCGCGCCGTTGCGCCCGTTTGCCCAGCAGGACGTCTGGCAGGACCCCGACATCGGCTATTTACGCCGTCAGGTGACCGCACACGATAAACAGGGTGGCCCGGAACTGGTGGAAATCACATTGCCCGGATTCGCGCGCATCAGCTATCCAGGCTGGAGTCATCGGGCCTACACACAACGCCTGTGGTTGGTGGAAGGCAAGCTGAATATTGATTATGGCGCTGAAAATTATACGTTATCTTCTGGCGACGCGCTGACGTTTGGGGTGGATCTGCCGATCACCTTTAGCAATCCGGGTGAACAACCGTGCCGTTATTTACTGGTGATGAGCGACAAATGATCTCAACACCATACCCTATATACAGGCGTTTATTCATCTGTTAGCGCCCAGGCATCCCGGACGCTAACCGCTAGTGGACACTGATCACAGGTCTAGCGTGCCGTCAATCAATGTACAGGTGTCGCCACCAATCCAGGGTTTGCCGTCAACAAACGTGACCGTAACCCGTCCATCTCGCTGGCGCTGAGTGCCCTGACGGACGCGGTAACCCTGAGCTGTACCTCTGCCATCGGGAAAAGCAGCCGCGTGGAGAAGCTGCGCCAGACAGGCGTTGGCACTGCCGGTAACCGGATCTTCTACCAGCACATCCTGCTCGAAGATAAACGCACGCACTTCGTAATCCGCCGGACCCTGTTCATCGTGTAAACCGTACACCGCGACACCGTCCACGCCGAACTGCTTTTGTAACTGTTCTATCGCCGTTGCATCTGCCGTGATATTAAGGCATTCCTGTGCATTTTCCATGCGAACCATCAGCCAGTTAATGCCAATGTCCACTGCTGTCGGCGTGACATTCTCCTGTATCTTGCCGCCATGCAGCGCAGCGGCAAGCAAAGGATGATGCGCTGCGCACAGCGGTTTTAGTACGGCCGGTGGTGCAGCAAATGCCAGCCCGCCACCTTGCAGACGATTGACCAACACCTGCCCAATGCCGCATTCTTGTACCAGATACCCCGGTTTTTTGGCTACCAGACCGTCTTGCAACAACGCGTATGCGGTCCCCAACGTGGGGTGCCCAGCGAATAACAGCTCTTTGTCGGGAGTGAAAATCCGCACACGGTAATCGGCGTCCGGTGACGTGGGTGTCAGTACAAAGGTGGTTTCGGAAAGATTAGTCCATCGCGCCATGGCAAACATCTCGGCGTCAGTCAGTCCTTCGGCGTCAAGGATCACCGCCAGTGGGTTACCTTTGAGCGGAACGGCAGTAAACACATCAACTTGTTTAAAACGACGCAGGCGAGTCATAGCAAATCCTTTTTAGTGATATAAAAGGGAAAGTTGAATTCATCGAGTTTAGTAAATTTTCAATAGGTTATCGAGAAAAATGAGTACGGCACTCAACTTGCTGATTCAGCAAAGACGGATACCTTTTGACGTGAGTATTGGCACAGATGGATGAAGAGCGATCTTATGTGACCACAAAGGCCCACCCGCTGTGGCTGTTTTACACCGATGACCAAGAGGTAAATGAACACCGTCTAAACGGGGGGACGGCACGTCAGATCAACACGCAACACATAACTTCAAGGGTGATATGATGTAAAATTAATTATATTTTTATTATTTAATATATTATGTCGCCGCCGGAATAGTTTAATTTGTAAATAGGCGTCTGATTTTCCAGGATGACCGTCTCGCTGCCATTGAATTTATCGATATTGCCATAGATACCATTGAAATAATATAACTTACCGTCTTGATACTCATTAGGTCCTCGGATCGGGTATTCAAGTGTCGCTCTAGAGACATTTTTTATGACAAAAGTATAAATTTTCCTAACGGAATCGTCCGACATCAGCATGTCTAGCACCCCACCGTCATAGGTTAGGGTCCAGACAGGTTTATTTGCTTTGAGCACCAGAATAGTGCCATATAAGGTACGGTTTCCAATAATATAATTCCTGTAGATAAACTCACCTCGCCGGTGTTCTACCAGCTTCATATCACCATTGGCGGTGTTCCTGAAAATGATATTTTCAGGAAAACTATAGAGAAAATTATTCGCTTCAACTAAGAATTCAATCATCGGCTCATTTTTACTCGGTGAGAAGTTGGCGCGCTATGATAGCATCATTATCTTGGCGCAGAATTAAGGTTAATCGCTAATAAAACAACCGTGCCAAGTAACCATAGCACTGATACACATTGTTCTGATGCGTGAAATTAAAATAATTCATAAAAATTTAAATCTAGGTGAGTTGTAGCATTATTTTTTTTCAGATAAATTACTGTCAGCGCTATTATCATCTATTAGATTGTTATTTGAATAATAAACATATTAATGGTTGGAATGATTACATAGGGAGGGGGAACCAGCGCACTGACCATTTGAGTGATAACGGGGGTAGTCACATCCACTTCATCAGCGAAGTGGATGTGATGACATACGGCGATACCCGCAAGACGCCGCTTAGAAGGTTTGCCAGTTATCGTCTGTCGCAGCGGCACTTTTCTTACCGGCGTTATCCTGCGGTTTTTTCGTCACTACGGTTTTTGTTTTTTGGCCAATCTTGTCTTCAGCTAATTGGAACACGGCCACCATTTCGGTTAAATTGCGCGCCTGTTCTTCCAGCGACGCGGACGCGCTGGCTGATTCCTGTACCAAGGCGGAGTTTTGCTGCGTCACGCTGTCCATTTCCGTGACCGCCTGGCCGATTTGTTGGATGCCTTTGCTTTGTTCATCGGATGCCGAGGCTATCTCGGCCATGATATCAGTAACGTGGGTAATGGCTTTGACGATATCTTCCATGGTTTCGCCGGCATAGGTCACCTGCTTGGACCCGATATTCACCCGTTCCACCGACTCGCTGATTAAGGTTTCAATTTCTTTTGCTGCATCACCGCTGCGTTTTGCCAGATTGCGGACCTCACTGGCGACCACGGCGAATCCCCTACCTTGTTCACCGGCCCTGGCCGCTTCCACTGCGGCATTCAACGCCAGGATATTGGTCTGGAAAGCGATACTGTTGATGACACCGATAATATCGACGATCCGCCGTGAGCTGGACGCGATATTGCCCATGGTTTCCACCACGTCCTGCACGCTGTTACCACCTTTGCGGGCAGTTTGCGACGCCGTCTCGGCCAATTTACTGGCCTGATGCGCGTTGCCGGTATTTTGTTTTACCGTGGAGCTAAGCTCTTCCATACTGGCTGCGGTTTGCTCCAAGGCGGATGCCTGCTGCTCGGTGCGCGAGGCGAGGTTGCTATTGCCCAGCGAGATCTCGTTCGACCCTTGATAAATGGCATGGGCGCTGGTGCGAATGTTGGTGACTGTGCTGATCCAATTGGTTTGCATCTCCAGCAGAAAAGGAATCAGTTGACCCACGCAGTTGCGGCCTAAATCGTCGATTTTCACGCTTAGCCGTCCAGCGGCCAGCTCGCGAAAATAGAACTTCAGGGCATCAAGTGGCTTAACCAGGTACTTTGCCAAATAACGATCGGTTGCCAGCATAAGCAGGATACCGGCGATCAGTGCGGCGATCAGCGTGCGTTGACACCAACTGACCAACAGGTTAATCCGAACATTAGCCTGCTCTCTGATACTCACTATCTCGGCATTGTATTCCTTGATGGCGGCAGTGAAACCGAGGCGCAGTGGCAAATATGTGCGTTCCAGATCGCGGTCAAACGCGTCGTAACGGCCCTCTTCTATCGATTGGTAGAGCGGCAGCATGCCCTGGGTAAACAGTTGTAGGGAACTGTTATAAATTCTGTCGACCAACTCGGGACGTAACGTGCCGTGATCCATGACCTTAAACTGCTTTAGTCCTTGATCAATGCCGTCTATTTCCACTTTGGCCGCCGCCATTTCCTTGTCATAGCTGGCTTTCTCACTGATTTTAGCATCCCTGACGGCACGTTCCATGGTGGTCACCAAACGATAATAATGATCGTTGGCACCATTGATGACATCCCCATTGAGCTGATGGTTGTCACTCAACTGCAACGTCTCATTGACCTGATTGAGCGAAGACAAGGTGAATGTCGATACCGCGGCCCATAACAAAGAAAAAATAACGAGGATAAGTAATAAAATAATCCTGATTTTAGTATTTTTCAAAAAATTCATAAGGCCTTCCTGATCATTTTTCGCCTGTTGCACATCCGACTGCCTCGCCTGCGATGAGGGTGTTACATCGCCGTATTACCTTATTTGCTGTCAGTAATACCTATGAGGAGTGCCTTCTGGAAATATGTCTTGTTATACTGACATTCCAAGGTATATCGGCAAGATTTGTACAAAAATTAGAGTGGATTGATCATTTATTGCAAAAATAAGACATTACTCAAAAGAATGAAGTAAACCAAGATAATCACCATTGCTTTATGGCAAACAGCCGTGTTCATCCTGAATATCCGTCAGCAGTAAAAAAAACAGATTTTTTTATTTTAACATAGCACCATTGTCGAGCCAGGCATATAACTTACTGGAAAATAAATTAAAAAGACCATTGCGTATCACGGTCATGAAGATATTACTTATTGGGTTATTTTCAATGGCTTCTTTTTTTGATTTACTGGACAGTCAATGAACAATCTGAGGTCACCAGGTCACAGGTTGTTATTTTATGATAATCACCGACGCATTCAATCACGTAATTTTTTGGTGTTTATTATTAATTAATTAATAATTTGGATTGATATGTTAAATTCAGTTCTCGGCGGTCATCTGATGGCCCAGCAGTTTTTATCACAACGTCTGATGGATGACGAATCGGATCCTACTGCTAAAAAAAACACCTCTCGAACCGCACCAAAAAAGAAGATAGCCTATATAAGACTGTTGGACGCCGTGGTAACGCAAGCCGATCTGGCCAGTGCGCAGACGCTGTTAGCAAGAGATTATTTGACCTTAACGCTGAGCAATGCTCACGTAATGATGGCGTCAACCGTGGAACGACTGGACATGACATCATCCCAGACTCGCCGTACGTTTTTTTCGCTGTTAGCCGACTGGCTTAGTCTGGCCGAGGTGGACGAACCCACTAAAAACAAGCTCTACAACCTTGCTCTGGTGCTGATAGATGAGCATGAAACCCGGCAAAGCGGCGTTCATGTCGCGTGTGCAGCAACAGATCATGTCACGATACCTGGCGAGCTAAAAATGATTACCACTGCGGCCATAACCGTTGAAACCTATATTATTGACCAGGCTATCTACCTATTGTCCAAAACCCACCGTGACTTCTTTTCTACCCCTACCCTGCTTTATCAGTCCAACAGTGATCCTTTTCATGATCAACCAAACCATTACCTGAAAGCACAAGCCAATACATTTAGCGAACTCGCCCGGGCAAACTTAAGTCGGTTGCAACCTGGCCAGAAACTGATGATCCCATTGCACTGTATTGATATTAACCCGAGTGGCTTAAGTCCATCGAGCAGCCATATCAGCCCAGTGGTCGCGTTAAGAATTGATCAGGGTTTCAAATTTTACCTATTTGACAGCTGGGAAAGTGCCGAACGAAATGAATATAAGGAAAATCTGATTAATTCACTGATTGTGAATAACATGTATAGAGAGTTTTTTTATCATGGTATGGCGTTTCAATGGGAAAATGATTGTGCTATCCATACCTATAATTTTTTTCGGCTTTGTACGTTATCTGCAGAATACCTGTTCAGCACCGCGGATGGCACACACCTTCTTTTTCGTCAATACGTCGATAATCTAGAAAAACTCAAAGAAAAAGTCAATCATGATACCTTGGCAGCAAGCAGCCTATTGCGGATTTTTTTTACATTGGATTGTATAAAAACGGGTTACCAGGATCAGTATCACGATATTGGCGGCCTGCTGCAGATTTATGACCCACAGAACGAAAGCCCACCGGAAGAGGCGGCGGCTTCGGCCAACTGCTTTAATGACCTTTGGGACAGCCTACGCCATCACTCATGCCTAGGCTACCGGCATGGGGAGCGTCGCAGGATAATACAAACGGATTGACGCATCCTACTGCGGCAGTGACTGGCGAAATGCCGTGGCATCCTGCGCCAAGGCGTCGATGTGAGAGTTTAATATTTTCATTTTGTGTATCAGCGGGTTGCGATCAGGCGAACTGTCCATATTATTCAATTGGCTCACCAGCAGCGCATTCTGTTGGCGTAGCTTTTCCTCGCGGCGCAGGCTTAAATCTAACTGCTGTTGCAACGTCTGCTGGTCTTGCTGCCAAAGCTGATGATACCGTCCGACGCTTTGCTCCAACGCCGTCAAGGCATCGTTTATCCGGGTTTCAAACTCTTGCAACAGCATAATCGTTCCTTAAATATGATCTTGGCAACGTATGGAGAAGGTTACTCATTCCAACAATTCATTATACTCACCGTTTTTTACACTTGCCCCACCCAGGCGGATTCAGGTATTGACCGCGCGTAACACCACAAACTTCGGATTCGCCCCAAGTGTAGTGCAGTTACCAAATAGCTGTTTAATCTTATGATAATAATCCAGATGGCGATTGGCGACGATGCGTAATTCGCCCCCAATGCGCAAACACCGTTTCGCCTCACTGAACATCTCTCGGGCGATATGATCGGTAATGACCTGCTGTTGATGAAACGGCGGATTGCACAATACCGCCTGCAGGCAATTGGCGTCATAGCCCGCCAAGGCATTACCGACGTTAAACTGGCAGCGTCCCAGGTCAGCCGGACGATTACGTTGTATATTAATCTGACTTGAGGCGATTGCCATATAGGATTCGTCAACAAAATGCACGTCGGCCTGTGGATTTAACTGCAACGCGCTCAACCCCAGAACACCGTTACCGCAGCCTAAATCCACCAGCGTCCCGTTCAGTCCTGTCGGCAGATGCTGCATAAAAAATCGGGCGCCGATATCCAGCGAGCTACGGGAGAACACGTTGGCGTGGTTTTGGATCTGATACGGGGTATCTTCAAGCGGCCAGGTGCAGCTTTGATCGCGCGCCACACCAACAGGTGCAGTGGGTTGGCTGAAAATCAACCTGGCTTTCTTTTTGGCCAACGAGGTGCGGGTCGGCCCCACGATATCGCTAAAGCGCTGCAGGGTAGAATTATGGATATCCCGCACTTTGCCGGCGGCGATAATCAGCGTCCCGGGCACGGCCACCTGACGTATAGCATACAATTGGTGCTCAAGCAGCGCCAGCGTCTTGGGCAATTTGATTAACACCAGCGCCGGCGCATCGGGCAAGGGTGCCAAGCTATCAAGGAACTGGACCTGACCGCCGGTCACCGGATTTTTTTGCAGGTTATGCCGGCTGGCTAGCTGGCTAAGAAAAGAGTCGCCGATGCTAACCGGACATCGGTCTTGCAAGGCACAAGCCAGCGTACCGAAACCATCATTAAAGAGCAGCGTCGGTCCGGACTGCGGCTTGAGGGTTACGCAGTGCTGCAACAGATATTCGTCTGCTGCATCCCAAGCCTGCAAATTGTCGGCGGCAGCGTTCAGTGGGTAACGATCGAGTTCTAACCCCCCACAGACAGAATCAAAGCGGCTCATAAGCCATTCCTGAAAAATAAAATTGTGGTGTTTATCCTTTAAAATGCCGCATCAGTAAACCCCTTTTTGCGTTAACCGCATAAAACCACCGATGGGGCCGAGTATTGCCATGCAACCTACGCACCTGCCACTTGAATGATAACAGGTATAGCGTGTTAATCTTAATGCCCATCCCTTACGCCTAGGAAACTCACCCGCTATGATTCGCTTCGCTATAATAGGTACCAATTGGATCACCCGCCAATTCATTGATGCCGCGCATGAGAGTGGCAGGCTGAAGCTGACTGCCATTTATTCACGCCGGATTGAGCAAGCACAACACGTTGGCATCGACTATCCGGTCCAGCATTATTTTGATTCGCTGGAGGCGTTGGCGGCGTCAGAGGTTATTGACGCGGTCTATATTGCCAGCCCCAATGCTTTTCATTATCGGCAAGCGTTGCTATTTCTTCATCAGGGTAAACATGTGATCTGTGAAAAACCGCTGGCGTCCAATTTACGGGAGGTGGAGCAGATGATTGCCGCCGCCAAAGATAATGGGGTGGTACTGTTTGAAGCGTTCAAAACCGCCTATTTGCCCAATTTTCTGGCGTTGCGCCACGCACTGCCCCGCATAGGTAAAATCCGTAAGGTTTGGCTGAATTACTGCCAGTACTCCTCGCGCTATCCTGCGTATCTGGCGGGTGAACATCCCAATACCTTTGATCCGTCATTTTCCAACGGTTCAATCATGGATATCGGCTTTTATATGCTGGCAAGCGCAGTAGCGCTGTGGGGGGAACCCCGGTCGTTGTATGCCACGGCGTCACTGCTGGCCAGCGGTGTCGACGGCCACGGTACGGTATGCCTGAACTATGGCGACTTCGATGTCACCGTGAGCCACTCCAAGGTGAGTCAAACGGTGTTGCCTAGCGAAATTCAGGGCGAAGACGCGTCGCTGATCATTGAAAAAATGTCCGAATGCCAGCAGATCCTATTGGTGCCGCGCGGCGAAAATAAACAGGATCTGACACAACCACAGCACAGTAATACTATGCTTTATGAAGTGGAACAGTTCGCTGCGTTGGTGGAAAACGGCGCGGTGGACCACCCGGGTCTGGCACTGTCACGCAGCACGGCCAAGCTGTTGACTGAAATCCGGCGACAAACTGGCGTGGTGTTCCCGGCTGATGACGCTGACGCTCCGCCGTCAATGTAAACTGACCGTCAATACCATGCTGATGCACCCGGCTACCGGGTAACCAGACAAAGTCTGTCCAGTGTGGTAAGTGAGACCTTGCCGTAAAGCGAGCTTGGTTCATATCCTGGATCAGGAAAAACGACCTGCGTTTTACGACGTTGGCCTTTTTTTTGTCTTTATGTGAGGATTTGCTATGAATACCGTGGGTACCCCGTTGCTGTGGGGCGGGTTTGCCGTGGTGGTGGTGGCCATGCTGGCCCTTGATCTGCTATGGCAAGGCCGTGCCATGACCTTTAAACGTGCCGCCTGGTGGTCGTTGGTTTGGGTGTCGTTGTCGATGCTGTTTAACGCCATCTTTTGGTGGTATCTCTCCCTCACCCAAGGACGAGGGGTCGCGGATACTCAGGCGTTAGCATTCCTGACCGGTTATCTGATTGAAAAAGCGCTGGCGGTGGACAATGTGTTTGTTTGGCTAATGCTGTTCAACTATTTCGCCATACCGCCGCAGATGCAGCGCCGAGTGTTGGTCTATGGCGTGTTGGGCGCTATCGTCTTGCGGACCTTAATGATTTTTGGTGGCAGTTGGCTGGTGACGCAGTTTTCATGGCTACTGTATATTTTTGGCGCGTTCCTGCTGTTTACCGGTATCAAGATGGCGTTGGCGAAAGAGCAGGCGTCGAACCTGGACAATAAACCGGTGGTACGCTGGTTGCGCGGGCATTTGCGTTTGACCAGCGAACTGCATGGCGAACATTTTTTTGTTCGACAAAACGGACTGCTGTATGCCACGCCGTTGATGTTGGTGTTGATTCTGGTGGAGTTGAGCGACGTGATTTTTGCGGTCGATAGCATCCCGGCGATCTTTGCCGTCACCACCGATCCTTTTATTGTGCTGACCTCGAATCTGTTCGCCATTCTGGGGCTACGCGCCATGTTTTTTATGCTGGCCGGGGTTGCTGAGCGTTTCTCGTTGCTAAAATATGGCCTGGCGCTGATTCTGGTATTTATCGGCATCAAGATGATGATAGTGGATATTATTCATATTCCTATCGCGCTATCACTTGGCATGGTGGCCACTATTTTAGTGGGCACCTTGCTAATTAACGTCTGGGTTAACCAGCGTCGGGTGCCTTAGCGCACCTTCGCGGCTCTATTTTCTGCCACAAACGGGTCGATGCCACGCAGTTGCATACGGCGGAACCGAATAATATTGAAGCCGTTGACAATTAAAAAACTGCCTTCGATCAGCGAGCCGCCAATGGAGCCAAGCCAGATATTATGGGTCACCCAGCCGGCAGTAGAACACCACATCACGCAGCGGGTAGTCAGCCCGCTGGTGCGAAACAGCGCCCAGGTACTCATGACCGTGCCGATAATCGGCAGCAGTTCGACGGCATGTTTAACCTCTGACAGGCCCAGAGCCAGCGTGAGAGTGATAAACACAAACATGACGATAATACTGCGGGTGCGGGTGGAGATCACTGTGCGCACCGAGTTCAATACCGCGCTCGTGCCTGCGGCGTTGGCCCCCATCAAAAAGAAATGGCAGCCGATAATGAGGCTGTATAACGCCAGCTGTAATTTAAATTTGCGATCGTCACGTTTAACAAACATGGTGATGCCAACAATAAATGCCAGCCCCCCAACTGCTTGGGCAAACCAGTAAAGGCTCATGGAATGGTGGTCCTGTCTATCCGAGGAGAGTGAAAAGAAAACGGCGATTCAAATAAATGAAACGCCGTTCTTATTCTATGGAGTTATGGATACGTTTACAACGTGACACCGCTTTTAAATATAGCCAACTCGCGGAAGTCATTGACTTCGTTACGACTATGCTTGCCATCGGCGATGGCGACGATCAGATCGACGAACTGCGTTAAGACATCGTCCATTGCCACGCCATGAATCAGCTGCCCGGCGTCAAAGTCAATCCAATGCGGCTTTTTGGTGGCCAATTCGCTGTTGGTAGCAAGTTTGACCGTTGGCACAAAACCACCGTAAGGCGTACCGCGTCCGGTGCTGAACAGCACCATATGACAGCCGGCACCCGCCAGCGCACTGGTCGCCACGGCATCATTACCCGGCGCACTGACCAGGTTAAGCCCAGGCACCCGTAGCCTTTCTCCATATTTCAATACATCCATCACCTTGCTCTGTCCCGCCTTTTGCGTACAGCCCAGCGATTTTTCCTCTAGGGTGGTGATGCCGCCGGCTTTATTCCCCGGCGACGGATTCTCGTAAATCGGCTGTTGATGGGCGATGAAGTATTGTTTGAAATCATTGACCATATGAACGGTTTTTTCAAACGTCGCTTCGTCGCGACAGCGGCTCATCAGAATACGTTCAGCGCCGAACATTTCCGGCACTTCGGTTAATACCGAGGTTCCACCGTTGGCAATAACATAGTCGGAAAAACGACCCAGTAGTGGATTGGCAGTGATGCCGGACAAACCATCTGAACCCCCGCACTCCAGGCCAAACTTAAGCTCGCTGAGCTTACCCGGCTGGCGTTTATCCCCGCGCATGGCCAAATACAGTGCGCGCAAGCGTTCAAGACCGGCTTCTACCTCATCATCTTGCTGCTGACAGATCATAAAGGTGACCCGCTGCGGATCATATTCCCCAAGCGTGGTGCGAAACACATCCACCTGGTTGTTTTCACAGCCCAAGCCAATGACCAACACCGCGCCGGCATTAGGATGGCGCACCATATTTTGCAGCATGGTGCGGGTATTTTCATGATCCTGTCCCAACTGCGAACAGCCGAAGGGGTGGGTAAACAAATGAACGCCGTCGATATCCTCAGCGCCAAAGGTCTCTTTGAGAAAACGTTGCTGAATCTGCTTGGCGATACCATTGACACAGCCCACGGTAGGCAGGATCCACAGTTCATTACGGATACCCACGGCACCGTTGGCACGACGATAGATCTGGACCTCACGATCGGCCATTTGTGCCGGCAGAGTTTGGAAATCAGGCTGATACTGATATTCATCCAAATCGCTCAAATTGGTTTTGGCGTTTTGTGAATGAATATGCTCTCCAGGGGCAATATCATGCAGGGCATGGCCGATAGGCAGGCCATATTTGACGATCATTTCACCTTCACCTATGGGTGCCAGGGCAAATTTATGCCCCCGGGCGATAGGCTGAGGCAGCGTGATGGTCATCCCCCCCATGTCCACTGACTCATTGGTCTCGAGGTCTTGCAGGGCGACCGCCACATTGTCTAACGGATGAATTCTAATAATATTCATGAAGTAACCTTCTTGCTTTCAGCAATAGGCGGAAACGGCGGCTCGCATGCCTTGATCAACAATAGCGTGCAACTGCTTTTCCACCTGTTTTGCCAGACCAGGAACCAGGAGCAGATCCTGGCCCCAATGCTCGCTATCTTCTAATACGTCATTCACTAACGTGCTTAACGCAACCTCACCGTTGTCCACACCGCTCCAAAGCGATTTAAAGCGGGTGATCCATTTTTCATCATCCTGCAACGCATAGGTTTCATCAGCACGTTTACCACGATAAAACGCGATCAACGCCGCCAGCGCAAACGTCAGGCGGGCGGGAAGCTCACCGTGCTGCTCACGATACGCCAGCAATTGCGGCAGGATGCGGGTGCGAAATTTAGTCATACCATTCAAAGAAATGGACAATAACTGATGTTGTATAAAGGGGTTGCGGAAACGGCTTAATACCGCTTGGGCAAACGAGGTCAGTTCGTCATGGGGTAAATCCAGCACCGGCACGATCTCTTCGGCAATGGTTTTTTCCACAAATGCGCTAATCTGCTTGTCGTTCATGGATTCGCCAACGGTGTTCAGACCGGACAAGAATGCAATAGGCACCAATGCCGTATGAGCACCGTTGAGGATGGCGACCTTGCGTTCTTTATAAGGTTTGATGTCATCGACAATGCGTACGTTCAGCTCGACCTGGTCAAGACGCAACTCTTTCGCCAACCATTGCGGTCCCTGAATCACAAACAGGTAGAAATATTCCGCGGTATCCAGGAACGTGTCCTGATAACCCAATTCAGTTTGCAGAGCGTCCACTTCGCCACGGGGATAACCGGTAACAATGCGGTCCACCAGCGTGGAACAGAAGGTATTGTGTTCATTGAGCCAGGTGGTGAATTCAGCCGGCAGCGCCCATTCCTGTGCATAACGCAGTACCAGTTCCTGCAAAGCGTCGCCGTTATAATCAATCAGTTCGCAAGGCAGCAGTACCCAACCCTTGTCGGCAGCACCGTCAAAATGTGAGAAGCGCTCAAAAAGTAAACGTGTCAATTTAGCCGGATAACTTACCGGCGGCGTATCGGTCAGTTTGTCACCCGCATGATAGCTGATACCGGCTTCAGTGGTGTTGGAGAAGACAAAGCGGATATTGGCATCATGCGCCAAAGCCAAATATTCATCAAATTGATGATAAATGTTGATTTCACGGTTAACCGAACGGATCAAGCGAGGTTCGCGCACCGCTTCACCTTGTTCATTCAACCCGCGAATCACGGTAGTATACAGGCCGTCCTGGGTAGATAACGACGGCGGGAAATCGGTATTGATTGGACGAACGATCACGATACCGGCATCAAGGTCGGTGTGTTCATTGAGAAGGTCAAGCTGCCAGTCAATAAAAGCCCGTAAAAAATTGCCTTCGCCGAACTGAATCACGCGATCCGTATACTGGCGACCAGGAAAATTTTGACGATTTAACGTTTGCATTCGAAATATACCTTACGAAATTACCCGCCCTCGGGTGATAAAACATCTCATATACCCTTTGTCTTTCGCGTTGCAAGTAAGGTGGCGGTACGCATTCACCTTAATCACTGACTTGAGTAAGCTCAGCAGGTTTTTTCACATACCGCCTTCCTGCAGCTCGAAAGCTATAGGGTCATTCAACCATAACCGAGCAGACCGATGGCCTGCCCGCAATCATCACAATTCGATAGCGAAGTAGTTTTTCGCGTTGTCGAAACAGATGTTTTTGACCATATCGCCCAACAGATGAATATCTGCCGGTGCTTCGCCGGACTCAACCCAATGGCCCAGCATACGGCACAGGATGCGACGGAAATATTCGTGGCGAGTATAAGAAAGGAAACTGCGGCTGTCGGTTTGCATACCAACAAAGCGGCTTAACAGGCCCAGGTTGGCCAATTGCAGCATCTGACGTTCCATGCCATCTTTCTGGTCATTGAACCACCAGCCGGGACCGAACTGCATTTTGCCCGGCATGCCTTCACCCTGGAAGTTACCAATCATGGTACCGATAACTTCGTTATCTGACGGATTCAGGCAATAAAGAATGGTTTTCGGCAGGGCATTGTTTTTTGCCTGGGCGTCGAGTAGACGGGATAACGCCATGGCTACCGGCTGGTCATTAATGGAATCAAAACCGGTATCGGGACCCAGTTGCGCCAGTAAACGGCTGTTATTGCTGCGCAGCGCGCCAATATGGTATTGCTGCGTCCAGCCACGACGGGTGTATTCGCTGCCAAGGAAGATCAACACGGCAGTGCGGAACTGGGCGATTTCTTGCGGGGAAGGCAGCTTGCCGTCAAGGCGGCGGGCGAGAATGCCATCCAGAGTGCGATCATCCGCTTCACCATAAACCACCACATCCAGCGCATGATCCGACACTTTACAACCGTGGGCGGCAAAGTGGTCTAACCGTTTTTTCAGGGCGTCGCACAGTTGGCTGAAACCGGTGATCGCGGTATCGGACGCGGTTTCCAGGAGTTTCATATAATCATTAAAACCGACGGCTTCAATATTAAAGGCTTTATCCGGGCGCCAGCTCGGCAATACTTTAATATTGAATTCGGCATCGTCAGCGATGGCTTTGTGATGCACCAGCGAATCGATCGGATCATCAGTGGTGCCGGCCAGTTTCACGTTCATCTGCTTCATGATACCGCGGGCGGAGAAGTTATCCTGCGCCAACATCTCATTACCGCGATTCCAGATATCACGCGCCGTGGCGGGAGACAGCAATTTGTCGGTAATGCCAAACGGACGACGCAGTTCCAGGTGCGTCCAATGGAACAGTGGGTTACCAATAGTGTGTGGAACCGTCTGTGCCCAGGCTTCGAATTTTTCCCAATCGTCAGCGTCGCCGGTGCAAAAGCGTTCAGCTACGCCGTTAGTGCGCATGGCGCGCCATTTATAGTGATCGCCTTTCAACCAGATATCATACAAATTCTTAAAGCGGTAATCTTCCGCAATCTGTTCTGGCGGCAAATGACAATGGAAGTCGTAGATCGGCTGATCAACAGCGTATTCATGATACAAACGACGAGCGAATTCGCTATCCAATAAAAAATCTTCAGTCAAAAACTGGGACATTTCAGGCTCCTCACCTTCTACCTTATTGAGTAATGTTTCTAAAATGTTGAAAGATATTATACCAATTTGGCAGAAAATCACCGAATCCACTGGGATAGATAAACCATTTACTGCCAAAATCAACAAAAACTCAACATTTAGATGTCAGTTGCGGGCAAAAGCCCGGCTAACGGGACAGCTTATTATCCCTTAAATTAAAGATGGTTTTTGTGATGGCTCTCAACTTTTAAATCTGTATGACAAGTTATCGTAGCGCCACATTGAGCCTTGGCTCAATCTTTTTATCATCATGATCGCAATTTGGGTCATGAATTTGTTTGGCGGTCAGGTCGATAAGGGCTATCCGGCGACAATTGGTTGGGCCGGTACGTCTGAAATTGGTATACCACGTTATCACGTCGGCGGGGTTCGCGTTGGCAAGGCGCGAGTGAGCTACACGTGCTAACGGGTCGTTAAATGATGTATTTACCCGAAGGGCTTCACGCCCGTCGGCGAACTCTATATCCGTCATCCCCATTATAACTGGGTAGTGGTGATGATAGCTCATACTCATTGGGAGAAGTGGTAATGCGTAAAATCAAAGGGTTACGCTGGTATATGATCGCCCTGGTCACCGTTGGTACGGTGCTGGGTTACCTGACGCGTAATGCTATTGCAGTGGCAGCTCCGACACTTCAGGGGCAACTGCATATAACCACTCAGCAATATTCCTACATCATTGCCGCCTACTCTGCATGCTATACGATCATGCAGCCGGTAGCCGGCTATATATTGGATTTACTGGGTACAAAAGTGGGTTATGCCGTGTTTGCCATCGTTTGGGCGTTAATGTGTATGGCAACCGCGTTGGCCGGCAGTTGGGGTGGTTTGGCGATTGCCCGCGGCGCAGTGGGTATGGCGGAAGCCGCAATGATTCCCGCCGGCCTGAAAGCCAGCAGCGAATGGTTCCCGGCCAAAGAGCGTTCCATTGCCGTAGGTTATTTCAACGTTGGCTCCTCTATTGGTGCGATGCTTGCACCGCCGTTGGTGGTTTGGGCGATTCTGGTTCATAGCTGGGAATTGGCATTTGTCATCGTTGGTGCACTGAGTCTGGCCTGGGCTATTTCCTGGCTGGTGTTGTACAAACATCCCAAAAATCAGAAACACCTGGGTGATGAAGAACGCGACTATATTCTTGGTGGTCAGGAAGCACAACATCAGGTCAATAACGGCAAAAAAATGTCGGCTTGGCAGATTATTCAAAATCGTCAGTTCTGGGGCATTGCCATCCCGCGTTTCCTGGCTGAACCAGCCTGGGGGACGTTTAATGCCTGGATCCCGCTGTTTATGTTCAAGGCTTACGGCTTTAACCTGAAAGAAATCGCGATGTTTGCCTGGATGCCAATGTTGTTTGCCGACCTTGGCTGCGTGCTTGGCGGGTATATGCCTCCGTTCTTCCAACGGGTATTCGGTGTTAACTTGATCGTTTCGCGTAAATTGGTGGTGACGCTAGGTGGTTTCCTGATGATTGGCCCAGGCCTGATCGGTCTGTTTACCAGTCCTTATGTTGCCATTGGCTTATTGTGTATTGGTGGTTTTGCCCATCAGTCCCTGTCCGGTGCACTGATTACGCTGTCGTCCGACGTTTTCGGCCGTAACGAAGTGGCTACCGCCAACGGTCTGACCGGTATGGCGGCCTGGACGGCCAGTACGATGTTTGCCCTGGTGGTCGGTGCTTTGGCCGATACCCTGGGTTTCAGTCCGCTGTTCGCGGTACTGTCGGTATTTGACCTGCTGGCCGTGTTGGCGGTGTGGACCATATTGCAAAATCGTCCGGTGATCGAATTGATTGAAGGGCAAGAGCCGCTTAAACCGGCCCATAGTTAACTGCTCCGGTGCCGTCATTACGCCTCTACGGCACACTGCAGTGACAAAAACCTAAAGGGTCCCCGGCGTATGCACATAGGCATTGCCGGGGATTTTTTTTAAAAGTTCGTGTTAGGCACCATAGATTTGACATTAACTATTGGAGTCAAGGGAATATTCATTGCTAGATGAGAGGTAGCCACCTAGGCGTAACATTTAATAAGTGGTATAACAAATAAGTCAAATTTACCGAGTTGTGCATGTGTGGCACAACGGTCAATGCACTAATTCACTTACCTTTTTTAAGAGCACGTATCATGGAATTCACTGAAACCCGGCGATTGTACCAACAACTGGCTGCCGAGCTTAAACAACGTATCGAATCCGAAGTCTACCGGGTAGGTGAAAAGCTACCAGCGGAACGCTATATCGCGGAAGAGATGAATGTCAGTCGCACCGTGGTGCGCGAGGCGATCATCATGCTTGAAGTGGAAGGCTACGTTGAAGTACGCAAGGGTTCAGGTATTCACGTCATGTCCAACCAGCAAAAAAACCCGCTACAGGACAGCGGCGAATTCCAATTCACCACTGTCGGTCCCTTTGAATTGCTGCAGGCCCGTCAGCTTATTGAAAGTAATATTGCCGAATTCGCCGCCACACAGGTGACACGGCAGGATATCGTGTTACTGATGGAAATTCAGGAAAATGCCCGCTTGGAGGACCGCTTTCGCGATTCCAAATGGGATCTTAAATTTCATGTCCAGGTCGCGCTGGCAACGCAAAATACCGCCATGGCCACCATTGTCGAACAAATGTGGAGCCAACGTCTACTCAATCCCTACTGGCGCAAGTTGCACGAGCATATTGATGATAAATCCATTGAGAGCTGGTGCGAGGATCATGATCATATTTTAAAAGCGCTTATTCGCAAAGATCCCTACGCCGCAAAACTGGCCATGTGGCAACATTTGGAAAATACCAAGCAGATGCTGTTCCATGCCACCACCGACGATTTCGAGTTTAACGTTGATCGTTATATGTTTACCGAAAATCCGGTCGTGCATTTGGACAATTTGGCCAACGGCACCAAATAGTACAAATTCCCCCTGCACTCGGCCGTATTCAATCGGCCGGAACGTGAATAAATGTCATTTTTATGTCAGTCAGTGTAAAAAAACGCTCAATCCTTTATTTTAACGCAATCATCCCTTGGCTCATGCCGATAGTGGGTTATATTTCCCTGTCTCAATGAGTTCTATTTTGTTACAGTGAGAACGATTTTTTACACTTTACATGAGTAGTCGGTGATGACTTCTGGCGCGGCGCGTCTTTGTATTGCCTGCGAACGCAACGCCCGGCGCTACATTGGTGCGATATTGGCACTAGGCCGGCACTCAGCATGGCTGACCATGAGCCCAGTTTTCCCCTCGGGCGGACGTTACCCACAAATATCTTACTGCAACGCCGAAGTTTTGCTCACCCTGGGCGAAGAAGGCCCGTTCAGGAAAGCCAATGAACGTTGTCTTATGTTAGGAATGCTGAATGGACATACTAAAATCCCTGGTACATGCGCTTTGGCAACAGGATTTTGAAACCCTTGCCGACCCAACCTTGGTCTGGACCATTTATTTGGTATTGTTTGTCATACTTTTTTTGGAAAACGGATTACTGCCCGCAGCCTTTCTGCCCGGCGACAGCCTGCTGATCCTGGTGGGTGTATTGATCGCCAAAGGTACCATGAACTTCCCCATGACCTTGCTGGTGCTGACCGCTGCCGCGAGCCTGGGCTCCTGGATCAGTTACATTCAGGGTAAATGGCTGGGCAATACCCGCCTGGTGCAAAGTTGGCTGGCACATTTGCCGGCGCAGTATCATCAGCGCTCGCATCTGATGTTCCACCGCCATGGACTCTCCGCACTGTTGGTTGGCCGTTTCATCGCGTTTGTCCGTACCCTGATGCCAACGATTGCGGGTCTTTCGGGTCTGAGCAACACCCGTTTTCAGCTATTCAACTGGTTAAGCGCGTTGCTATGGGTATTGATCCTTACCACACTGGGTTTCCTGCTGGGAAAAACCTCACTGTTTAAGTATTACGAAGATGAGCTGATGTTAGGGCTCATGCTGTTACCGCTGGTATTCCTGGTCATCGGCCTGGCCGGTTCATTAATGATCCTATGGCGTAATAAGCACGCGCAGGATATGAGAAAAAGGCAGTCCAAATGACCGGTCTTCATTGCACGTTCTCTTGGCGCGCGCTGCTGTTAGTGACGGCATGTCTACTGACGCTAACCTTGCTGTTACCGGTAATGTTAAATCACGATACGTCGCTGGAAATCACCTTGGCTAACGAGCGTGGCGCCTTGCCAGATGGTTTTTATATCTATCAGAGCCTTGATGAACGAGGCATTAGGATTAAAAGTATCACGCCGGCGAAAGATAGCCTGGTGATCCTGCTGGAATCGCCGGAACAAGCATTGGCGGCACAAAACGCGCTGCGAGATCTGCTGCCGGCAGACTACGCTATTTCGCAACGTCGTCAATTTTACCGCTGGCACTGGCTGACCTATTTGCATGACGAAAACGCCCAATTGGGATGATAAACGTTTGGGGATTCGTTGCATCGAGGATGTCCTGCAACGCCCATGATTGAGGCCATACACCCGCGGGTGTCCCTGATTAAGCCTAAGAATTTACTATACCTTTTTTGCGATTCGCCCCGCCCTGAACTACTCTTATTATCTGAATCGAGAATAATGTCCAATCGTAAACATCGAAGGAGTAATAAAAATGGCTAAAGATACCACCGCTGAGCATTTGCGCGCCGAATTGAAGTCGTTGGCGGATACATTAGAAGAAGTGCTGCGCGGCTCCTCTCAAAAACCCAAGGCCGAATTCGACAAATTGTGCAGCAAAGCAGAACATGCCCTGAAAGAAACCCGTACCCGGATGGGTGATAGCGGTGAGCGTATCGCAGAGCAGACTAAAGTGGCCGCAGAGAAAACCGATGAATATGTTCACGAAAATCCATGGACCGGTATTGGCATAGGTGCAGCCGTCGGTTTTGTCCTTGGCGCACTCCTTACGCGACGTTAATAATGACGGACCAACAAAACCAGGGCCCTGGCAAGGGCATTCTCACCATAGGCCAACGCATCCTTACGCTGATTGTTGGCATGGTGGAGACCCGCATTCGGTTGGCGGTAGTAGAGCTAGAGCAAGAGAAAGCCAATATCATCCAGCTGTTGATGATGGCGGGCATAACGTTGCTGCTGGCGGCGTTTGCCCTGATGAACCTACTGGTATTGATCGTCTGGGCCATCGATCCACAGTATCGTTTGACGGCCGTTGCCACGACTACCGGGGTATTATTTCTGCTCGCGATTATCGGCGCAGTATGGACCTTAAGCAAAGCACGTAAATCGACGCTGTTAAGTGCCACCCGTGAAGAACTGCAGGCCGATCGCAACATTTTGGAAAAAGTGCAGCACGACATTCACGAAGAGGAAAAAACGCGCAAAAAAGAACAGGAAAGGGAGTGAAAATGAGCCATCAACATCCACGGATTGCCAAAGCTCAGTTATTACGCAAAATTCAACAACAGCGCTTGGATTTGGCGGCGGAAAAACAGCAGTGGTTTATGGCCACTGCTGGCTATGACCGCAGTTGGAATATGCTGGTAAACTTGCGTAAGTACCTGATTGCCGGCTCCAGCTTGTTCGCACTTTACACCGTCAGACATCCCAGTCGTTTGGTGCGCTGGACCAAAAGAGCATTAGGCCTGCTCGGTACCATCAGACTTATCCGTTCGACCCTGCTATCGCGTTAACTCAATTGCCCCTTACCCACTGATGACAATATCCACGCCTTGCCGCCTGATATTGTCCAGGTCTTGCGGATCAGCCCCAGGGTCAGTGATGAGCCGTTGGACCTGTGCCCAGGGGCAGACGCGGAAGCTGGCAAAAGAAGCCAGTTTAGTATGATCCGCCATGACGGTGACTCGATTCGCCGCAGCAATAAACGCGCGATTCATCGCGGCATCCTCGTTATCACGCATGTAGATACCGGTGGGCGAAACGGCATGTACCCCCAGAAAAACTTCACGGATTTGGATGTGGGGAAACCGATCCCTCTCAGGACGCTCAATGGTGGCCTGTTTATGGCTGTCGAGCCGACCTGACAGGACATAGACATGTGCATGTAGGCTTTGTCCTAGCGCCGCCGCCACCGTCAGGCCATTGGTGATCACGTTCAAATCCTGATGCCCGCGCAATGCCTGCGACAACGCGTGGGCGGTGGTGCCAGCATTGATCAGGATACTGTCGCCATCGGATATAAACTGCGCGGCGCACTCGGCAATAGCGGCCTTTTCCTGCGACTGTTGATCGTGCCGCTCGGCATAACTGTACATTTCGTAGCGCGCGCTACCTTCGGCGATAACCTCCTGCGTCGCCACCGCGCCACCGCGAGTACGTTCCAACAGGCCCCGCTCCCCCAATTCCAATAAATCGCGTCTGATGGTAATGGGCGAGGTGGCGAATTCCCGTGCCAGATCGCGCACAGTGACCAAACTGGTTTGCTGCATCAACGCAAGAATGCGCTGATGACGTTCTATTTTGAGCATAAGGCCTACGGTTCGCTCCGAAACAATGGGTGAGGTGGCTTACTATGACCTAGCGGCAATAGAAAATATAGCCACGATTAACTACGCGAATTATAGCCATATCGAACAATATTGCTCGCACAAAACAATCATAAAAGAACAAAAATATCCAATAAAGATCATTAACGTTCTAAAAAGTGTCACATTTGATCATTATAGTGGCCGCCATGGCCCATAATGACGTTTATACTATGATTGTTTTCGATCTGGATGGCACGCTGCTTGATACATGGCCCGGGTTACTCGCTGCGGTTCGCAGCGTACTTCGCTCCGATTCCCCTGAGCTTGATCCTGGCGCGTTACGGCTGCAAATGAGTTTTGGTATCGGCGCGGTGCTAAATCAGGCAGTGCGGCAGATGGGACTTGATGACGATAATGCGTCTGGCGTCAGGATACGCATTCTTGATGCCTATCTACATCAGTGGTTGTGTACGGCGAAACCTTATGCCGGTACACAGGCGATGCTGCACTCGCTGCTGTCGGCCGGATATACGCTGGGCGTGTGTACCAATCGCGACCGGGGTACGACAGAGGCACTATTAGCGCATTTGGGCTGGTCAGCTCTCTTTTCCGGGATTATTTGCCTGGACGAATGCGCCAATGCCAAGCCCCACCCCGAGCCCCTGCTGACACTGTTATCCCACTGTCATTGTTCGCCCAGTCACGCCCTTTTTGTCGGCGACTCCCTAGTCGATGCACAATGTGCAGCCAGGGCCCAGGTGTCTTTCGCCGCACATCTTCAAGGGTATCATTCACACCCCAACGACCTGTTTCCCTGTGCTTTAGCCTTTAGTCATGCCAGCGAATTAGCCACATGGGTCATTCGCCAGGGCAGTTCTTTTTCACCGGGGGAAACCTCACATGGCTGATATCAAACTTGAGCACATTAGCAAGACCTACGACGATACAGCGGTACTCACCGACCTGTCTTTGACCATTCGCGAGGGTGAATTCCTGACGCTACTGGGCGCATCAGGCTGCGGTAAATCAACGCTGCTCAGATTACTTGCCGGATTGGAATTGCCCGACACCGGGACCCTGCGTAAAGGCGACGTGGATATGCTGAGTCTTTCACCGGGTGAACGCGACTGCGCCATGGTGTTTCAGTCTTATGCCCTCTATCCGCATATGACCGTTGGCGACAACATTTGTACGCCGCTTTATATGCGGATGTTGCGCTGCTGGCAACGGTTGCCGGGCATGCGCTGGCTCAGTCCCCATGCCCGTAGGCAAATCAAATTGGCCCATCGGCAAGGGCATCGTGTGGCGCAAACCCTCGGTATCGACACACTTTGGTCACGCAAACCCGCCCAGCTTTCTGGCGGTCAACGTCAGCGGGTGGCGCTAGCGCGCGCCATGGTCCGCCGCCCGACGGTGTTTTTGTTCGACGAACCCTTGTCCAACCTGGATGCGGGCCTGCGCCAGTCACTGCGCGGTGAAATCCGCCAGTTACATGATGCGTTGAACGTGACCTTCGTTTATGTCACCCACGATCAACATGAAGCCATGTCCATGTCCGATCGCATCGCGGTGATGAAAGGGGGCTGTATTTTGCAATTGGGTACACCGGCTGAAATTTACGATTGTCCCCAGCATAAAGATGTCGCCGCCCTGGTCGGCACGCCCCGAATCAATTTTATTACACTAACTCGCGATGCCGACGGGCGGGCAAACTACCAGGGGCACACTATCGATAGTCTTGTCCCGGCAAACACTGCCGTCTTGGCGTTCCGCCCGCACACCGCTCGGCGACAAAACGGCCCGAATAGCCTTGGTATCACCGGACAGATCACACTGGTCGAATTCACCGGCACAGAACAGTTGGTTACGCTGAAAACGCTGACGGAGACCTCGTTAACCGCCATCGTCGATAAACAGCAACGGTGTGTGGTCGGCGACGTGATGACAATTTATGTGGCTTGCGAGGACTTGCACGGTTTCGATGCTCAGGGCGGACGCGTCGAACTGATTTATGCTGCCCGACAAGACCCGGTTGTTCCAACACCTGTATTCTCGTTATAGAAGGTTCGCTATGCGTATCAAAGCTTTGCAAACCCTACTGCTGTTAGGGCCCAGCATGTTGTTAACCCTGCTTCTGCTGGTGCTTCCTCTGGCCGTCGTCGCCTTAATGTCGCTAACCGACTGGCAATTCGGCGCTAGCACCCTGAACTGGGTTGGACTGGAAAATTATGTTTCCTTGTGGCACGACGACACGTTCCACAAGGCCTTTTTTAATACGCTGGCTTATATGGCGCTGGTGTCGCTGGGTTCCGTCGCCATTGGCCTAGGCGCAGCGTTGTTGATCGAATCGCATCACTCGTTACGGGGCCTGTATCGCACCGCGTTTTTCTTGCCGGTAGCCTCGACCTTTATTGCCATGGCGGTGGTCTGGCAGTTCCTGATGAACCCCAATATTGGCCTGATTAATCAGGTATTCACCTGGTTTGGCGCCGCCAAACACAATTGGCTTAAAGACTATGATCTGGCGCTGATATCACTCGCGGTCATTGGTATCTGGCAAATGTCGGGGCTGGCGATGGTCATGTTTCTGGCGGGTTTAAAAAGTATTCCGGTGGAGTTACGCCATGCCGGTTTATTGGATGGTATGGCGCACCCAGTCGATCGCTTGTTCCGTCTGACATTACCCATGCTAAGGCCAACGACCCTGTTTGTCGTGACCATCTGTGGCATTCGTTCACTGCAAGTCTTCGATACGGTGCAGGTTCTTACCCAAGGTGGGCCAAATAAAGCCACCGAGGTCATGCTGCATTTAATCTATACCGAAGGTTTTGGGTTCTTGAAAATGGGCTATGCCTCAAGCATGACCATGGTGTTTGTGGTGTGCATTTTTATACTGACACTATTACAACAGGCCGCTATGGCAAAAAGGAGCCGCTGTTAATGAAACAAAATCCTTTGCAAGCCGGCATACCGTGGCAAATATTTCGCCATGTCGTACTGATGGGCGGCGCGGCGGTATTTCTGCTGCCCTTCGTGTGGATGGTATCCACCTCGTTCAAACCTGCGGACGAAATTTTTACCGGCGGTTTCCATCTGCTGCCACAGCACTGGGCTGTCGTCGACAATTACACCAAAGCGCTCACCGAGGTGCCCCTGCTGCGTTTTCTGCTTAATGGCGCGATCGTCTGCGGCGCCATACTGGTATTGCAATTACTGGTCGCGCTGCCCGCGGCATATTGTTTTGCCAAAATACATTTTCGTGGCAAACGGCTGGCCTGGGCGTTGGTATTGCTGGCGCTAATGATTCCCTTCCAGGCAACCGCCATCCCGTTGTTCATCATGCTGTATCACGTTCATCTTCTCGATACCACCGTCGCGCTGATTATTCCATTTATCGTCTCTGCATTTGGTATTTTCCTGCTGCGCCAATCCATTATGGGCGTACCTGATGATTTGATTTACGCCGCGCGTCTTGACGGCATGGGCGAGGTTGAACTGTTATGGCGGGTTATCATGCCCGCCTCCCTGCCAGCGATGATCGCGTTTGCTATTTTTTCGGTGGTCTGGCACTGGAATGACTACTTCTGGCCATTGTTGGTGATCAATACCACCGACCTTGCTACACCGCCGCTGGGCACATTATTTTTTATGAACCAGGAAGCCGGTACGGATTTTGGTCCACTCATGGCCGGCACCGTGATTATTACATTGCCCTTACTGCTGTTTTTCCTGAGCGCCCAAAAGCGCTTTATCGAAGGTGTCACTCTCTCAGGCCTTAAAGGTTGAAAAGCGAATGATGAAACAAAAATTTTTCTACGGATTGATAGCCGGGTTGGCACTGACCGGCAATGTCGCCCATGCGGCCAATATCGAGTTGGTAGTGGATTACGTTTACCCGGCCATGTTTAACCAGGTCCAAACGGACATCGCCCAGCGTTTTCATGAAAAATACCCGGCTTATTCGGTCAGGTTTCGGGCGCCTACTACAGAATATGAAGCCGCAGCCCAGCAAGCGTTACGTCAGGCCGTGACACACCAGCTACCCGACGTCTCCTTTCAGGGGTTGAACCGTCAACGTTTGTTCGTCGATCGGCACATTGCGGTAGACCTGACGCCCTTCATTCAGCGTGAGCATAATTGGACACAACAAGGTTATAGCCCATCACTGATGTCGTTAGGCCAGATCAATGGCCAACAGGTGGGTATCGGTTTTGCGCTGTCAACGCCGGTGGTCTACTACAACATGGATTTACTTGGCAAAGCCGGTATCCAAGCCGATAACCTGCCCAAGACCTGGGATCAGATCATTGCTGCAGCCGACCGTTCCAGGCAGTCCAATCCCGGTACCCAAGGCCTGTATTACGACTGGAGCGTCACCGGTAACTGGTTATGGCAGGCCATGGTGTTTTCCAAAGGGGGTCGGATGCTCGATGACACTGAGAAAAAAGTGGTTTTCGGCGACAGTATTGGCCAGTCAGCCATTGCCCAAATGGGAAGAATGGTTGCGCACGGTACGATGCAAAACCTCTCTTATAGCGATGCAGCACAATTGTTTGTGAGTGGCAAGCTGGCGGTGTTGTCCTCCACTACCGCACGTTTGTCAGGGTTTGAGAAACAGATCGGCGAGCGTTTCAAGCTGGTTACCGGGCCGTTCCCGCTGTATGGCGATCACGCCCGGGTTCCGGCGGGCGGTAACGTGGCGATGATGTTTACCCACGATCCACAACGGCAGAAGGCCGCGTGGGCATTCATTAAATTTGCCACCGGCCCGGTGGGGGGAACCATTATGACCAAGGGCACCGGTTATTTCCCCGCCAATACCCTACCCATAGAAGAACCCGGTCAGCTCAAAGGATTCTATGACGTCCATCCAAACCAATACACGGCGGTCAAGCAATTGCCCGTAGTCACCGGTTGGTATGCTTTCCCCGGCGAAAATGGACTAAAAATTACTGATGTGATCAACGATCATCTGCAGACGGTTTTTGACAAATCAGCCGATCCGCAAACCGCATTAGCGTCAATGGTAGACGACGTGCAAAAACTTTTGGATAAATAGGAAAAACAATGAAATTTATTCACCTGACGGATACACACATCGTGGCGGGTGCCGGCGATCTCTACGGTACCAACCCCAAAACACGGCTTCAACAGGCGGTAGCACATATTTGTGCCCACCATGCTGATGCTGATGCCCTGGTCCTTACCGGCGACTTGACGCATCTGGGTCAAGAGGATGCCTATCGGCAAGTGTGTGAATGTCTGGCACCGTTGCCGATGCCCGTTTATCCCATACTGGGTAACCATGACTGCAGGAGCGTGTTTATAGCGCATTTCAAGCAGGTCCCCCGTGACGGGCATGGATTTATTCAGTACACCCAAGATTTTGGCGATTATCTGGCGATTTTCCTCGACACCAACAAGCCCGGCGCACATTGGGGCGAGTTCTGTGAATTACGTGCGCAATGGCTGCGTGCGCAATTGGCCGCAACCGACCGGCCAGTATTATTGTTTATGCATCACCCGTTTTTCCCTGTGGGCATCGGCAGCATGGATACGATCGCCCTGCGTGATACCGCACCATTCTTATCCGCCATCGCCGGTTATCAAAACCAGATAAAGCATATTTTTTTCGGACATATACATCGGCCGATATTTGGTTCCATCAATGGAATGCCGTTTTCTACGCTCAGAGGGACTAACCATCAGGTCGCATTGACGCTCGATGACGATGCCACCGCGGATATTATTGCCAGCCATGAACCACCGCAATACGCGGTAGTGCTGTTAGATGAGCCGCAGATTGTGATCCACCTTGAGGATTTTTCAGACCACAACCTGCGCTTTGCTCTCACCTAGCGCCGCTGAAGGCTCAGTTTTTTTGATAATAATAGACAATTTTAATCGCTATCACCCTTATCTTTTCACAGATAAGATTCCATCCATCCAACGTGAGGGGGACACAACGCCGGAATAATTGCTGTAAATCCCTGGCGTTATCTGGCTTTCATAACGAATGTCACCGTTAAATATGAGATGGAATGAAGATGAAAAAATTAGATGATAGCGCCATTTTGATCGCCCGTATTCTGATGCCGATCCTGTTTATTGTCGCAGGGTTTGGCAAAATGGGCGGCGGTTATGCCGCTACCCAGCACTATATGGAAGCGATGGGTGTGCCCGGCTTTTTACTGCCTCTGACCATTTTGCTAGAATTCGGCGGCGGTCTGGCGATTTTGTTCGGTTTTTTGACCCGTTCGGTGGCCTTGATTACCCTGGTATTTGTCTTATTAACTGCCTTTATTTTTCATAGTGATTTTTCACAGGCAGGCAATCAAATTAACTTTATGAAAAACCTTTCCATAACCGGTGGTTACTTATTGCTGGCGGTACAAGGCCCAGGGTATTTCAGTATTGATCGTTTATTGAACAAGAAATGGTAATGCGATAAAAACCAGTAGATAGAAACCGGTAAATTGACCACCCGATGACTACACTTAACGGGTGGTCAGTGCATCTGTGATGTGAAAGATAATGGTAGATAAGGAGCTAAATATGGGACTGCTTGTCGAAGGTAAATGGCAAAATAGCTGGTACGACACCAAGGCGACCGGTGGACATTTCGAGCGATCTGCGGCGCAGTTCCGTAATTGGGTTACGGCCGATGGCCGCCCTGGCCCAGCCGGCCGTGGCGGTTTTGCCGCCGCCAACCACCGGTATCATCTGTATGTGTCGCTAGCCTGCCCATGGGCACACCGCACGCTGTTGATGCGCCAGCTCAAGGGGTTGGAGAAGATTATTCCGGTCTCAGTGGTTCACCCGCTGATGCTGGAGCACGGTTGGACCTTTGGTACCGATTTTGCGGGTGCCACCGGTGACCCGCTCTATCATAAACATTATCTTTATCAGCTTTATCTCCAGGCCGACCCGCGTTATAGCGGCCGCACCACGGTACCGGTGTTGTGGGATACTGTAGAAAACACCATCGTCAGTAATGAATCGGCGGACATTATTCGCATGTTTAACAGTGCGTTTGATGCAGTAGGTGCCCAGGCAGGGGATTATTATCCGAGCGCCTTGCGCGGGCAAATCGATGAGATTAACGACTGGGTTTATGATCAGGTCAATAACGGCGTGTATAAGGCCGGCTTTGCGACTACGCAGGACGCTTATGAGGAAGCCGTGGTGGCCGTATTTGATGCCCTCGATCGGCTGGAGCAGATCCTGGGCCGTCATCGTTATCTGACCGGTGATCGGCTGACCGAAGCCGATCTGCGGCTGTGGACCACATTGATCCGTTTCGATCCGGTTTATGTGACCCATTTTAAATGTGATCGCCGCCGGATCAGCGATTATCTTAATTTATCGGGGTTTTTACGCGATATTTATCAGATGCCCGGGGTAGCCGATACGGTGGACTTCGCCCATATTCGTCACCATTATTATCGTAGCCATGCCACGCTCAATCCGCACGGTATTATCTCTATTGGTCCGGAACAGCACTTAAACGAACCCCATGGGCGTGATGACCGGTTCGGGCCTGGGGCCAGCTAAGCAGCTTGGCTTGCCGGCGACATTACCAGCGACATTGCCGGCCAATGGGGTGAGCGCGTGCCCGACAACGGCATACTCAGTTAAGCAGCTTGGGAATTTCACGCAGGCACCATGACTTGGCTTCACCCATGCTATCGCGGCGCCAGGCCATGATGATATCACTTTCGTTACTGTATTCCGGCCCAACGACCCGCAACCGGCCAGCGGCAATATCATCCGCCACCAGTTGATAGGGCATGGTGGCCACACCCAGTCCGGCAATCAGGGCCTTGCGCTTATCTTCCATTGAGCTTAGGGTCAGGCGCTGCTGTTTATCGAGCAATTGTACCGTTAGCACTGGTCGTTCGCGGGCCGTGTCGGCAATTGCGATGCCGCGATATTTCACCCGCGTCAGCTCGGAAAGCGGCTCCGGTTCCAAATGTATCGGGTGATCCGGACTGGCCACATACACGTTAAGTATTTTATAAAGCTTGCGACTGTTAATTTCCGATGAAGCGCGAAAATGCAAGTCAGGCGCGATCACGATATCGGCGCGGCCCTGTTCCAGCCGTTCCCAGGATCCCGCCAATACTTCGGTAATAATCGATATCTGGGTATTGGCCTTAAGCGCCAATTTCTCAACTAATGGAAACAATTTTTCGCTGGGAACCAGCGCTTCCGTAACCAATGTCAAATGAGTTTCCCATCCGCGCGCCAGAGCTTCGGCGTCGGTGGTGAGTTTATCCGCCGCTTCCAATAACACCCGCCCACGCTCGAGCAGCATGCGACCAACGTTAGTAAACTTGGTGCGATGTCCTGAACGATCGAACAGCACCACATCTAACTCATCTTCCAGCTTTTGCATGGTGTAGCTTAAGGCAGAGGGAACCCGCCCCAGCTCATCAGCTGCGGCGGCAAAACTGCCGCGCCGGTCGATGGCATCCATCACCCGTAATGCTTCAAGCGTCAACGCCCGTTCTCTTGCCATGGACAATCTCATTCAGCTTTTTTGAATATTCTGACCAGATTAACTTGCTAACAATCTGCCGTCCATACACTTACTCTTTATACAGTAACGTTTTGGTGTCATTTGGCAAAATGCGCCTATTACCTCTTATAGCAACCCAAAATGAGCGATACGCCCATAACAATAAGCAGATCGACCCATGATTACAAACAGAACGGCGAAACAGTGTGGCCACGCGGATTACGGGTGGCTTCAAGCACGCTATACCTTTTCCTTCGGCCATTATTTCGATCCGCAAATGTTGGGTTATGCTTCGCTGCGAGTACTCAACCAAGAGATATTGGCCGTTGGTGCCGCCTTCCAGCCACGCGCTTATCCACAAGCGGATATTGTTAATCTGATCTTGCAGGGTCGGGCGGAATACCGTGATAGCCAGGGTAACCATATTCAAGCGGACACCGGCGAAGCGGTCTTGCTGTCGGCACGTAATGGCGTCACTTATAGCGAACACAATATTGGCACCATCGCGCTGACGCGCTTACAGCTGTGGTTGGACGCCTGCCCCACCCGTGATAATCCACTGATCCAAAAGATCGCCATCACCGACGCGCCTCATTGTTTGCTGGCGTCTCCCGAAGGCGAGGACGGTAGCCTGGCACTACGCCAACAGGCCTGGATTCATCATCTGGATCTGGCCGCCGGGCAAACAATAACGGTAGATATCAAAGGATCGCGCGCCTATTTGCAGTCCATTCACGGGACGGTACAGATCGCTAACCACCCGACCCATGACAAAACACTGACCTGTGGGGATGGCGCGTTTATTCATAATGAACCCCATCTCAGGCTGCAGGCGTTAACCCCGCTCAGGGCGTTGCTGGTCGATTTGGCCGGCTAAGCGGGCTACAGACGAAAAAAAACCCCATGCCATTGAAAGGCATGGGGTTAACGCAATAGTGGAGTTGACCGGTAAGCCGGGTTCTGTCGTGGACAATCATTCATCTAGGCCAGCGCTCGCGCGCTGGCTCAAGCAGCCTACCCGGGTTCAGTACGGGCCGTACCTAGTGAACCCCTATTTGGCCTTGCTCCGGGTGGAGTTTACCATGCCACAAACTGTTGCCAGCCGCGCGGTGCGCTCTTACCGCACCCTTTCACCCTTACCTGATCCCACAAAAGCGGGCCATCGGCGGTTTGCTCTCTGTTGCACTTGTCGTGGGTTTGCACCCCCCAGGCGTTACCTGGCACCCTGCCCTATGGAGCCCGGACTTTCCTCCCCATGCCCTTGCTTCCCGAAGGAAGGTCGGCCAAGCGGCGATTGTCTAGTCAACTCCGGCGCGGAGTATAAGGGCTTTTATCTCAATTGTCATCACCTAGCTGCTCCAGGGCGTAACGATAAAGCGCATTTTTCTTCAACCCATGAATTTCGGCAGCCAGCGCGGCGGCCGTTTTCAGCGGCAGCTCTTTTTGCAGCAGGCTTAGCGTGCGCAGTGCTTCCGGCGGCAAACCATCCGCCTGCGGCTGGAAACCTTCGACAATCAGCACCATTTCGCCCCGGGCACGATGTTCGTCCTCACTCACCCAAGCCAGCAGTTCCCCCACCGGCGCACCGTAAATATTTTCCCAGGTTTTGGTCAACTCCCGCGCCAGTACCACATAACGGGCCGGTCCCCAGACCGCCACCATGTCACGCAGGCTCTCCACCAGACGATGGGTAGACTCATAGAAGATCAGTGTACGCGGTTCCTGCTCCAGCGCCTGCATGGTATCCATGCGGCCTTTACGTTTGGCCGGTAAAAAACCTTCGTAGCAAAAGCGGTCCGAAGGCAGCCCGGCGGCGGAAAGCGCGGTAATGGCGGCGCAAGGCCCCGGCAACGGAACCACCCTGATCCCCGCTTCGCGGCAGCGCCGCACTAAATGATAGCCAGGATCGTTAATCAGGGGTGTGCCAGCATCACAGACAAGTGCGATACTGAGTCCTTGTTGTAATTTTGCCAGCAAAATATCCGCTTTTTGTTGTTCATTATGATCATGTAACGCGAACAAGCGCGCATTTATGGCAAAATGTTGTAACAATAGGCCGGTATGACGGGTATCTTCGGCGGCAATGAGGTCAACTCGCCCGAGTATCGACAACGCCCGCTGGGTGATGTCTTCCAGATTACCAATGGGAGTCGGTACCACATAAAGCGTTGATGCGCAAATATCTGCTTGTTGGTGTTGATTCATTGTCTCATCCGGATTGCCGATTTAATATTGAGCATCTTGATAAAAACATCACTGGATACAGAATGCTTTACTCATATGTCATGGGTTTTAAAACAGGGCGTGTTCTCCCCGCCTTGCTGGCTGCATTGATCCTGGCTGCATGTTCAGGCCAGGCGCCGCAGACACCATCCGGCGACGTGCAGGCCAAAGCCGGCGCCAACTCGGATTACTACCTGCAGCAAATGCAACAGGCAGGCAATGATAGCAAGACCGACTTTCAATTACTCGCCATTCGCGCATTGATTAGCGAAGGCAAAACCGATCAGGCACAGCAACAGCTCGGCACGCTACCCCAAGCGCTCAGTGATGTCCAACATCAAGAGCAACTTTTGTTGGCCGCCGAACTGGCCGTGTCACAACATCGGCCGCAGGATGCCGTCGCCGAGTTGCAAAAAATCGACCCGGGACAGCTTTCCAGCGACCAGCAAGCGCGTTATTTGCAGGTCCGGGTTGCTGCAAATCAAGGGCAACCCTCGCTGGATCTGCTGCGTGCCTATATCGCTCAGGAACCGCAGCTCACCGGCCCGGCGCACCAGCAAAATATCGACCAGACCTGGCAAACACTGCAGGCTTTCATGGCGCAACCACCGGCCAACCTGATGATAAACGCCAATGAAAACGTTCTGCAGGGGTGGCTGGATTTGCAGCATGTCTATCAGAACGACAAACAGGATCCCGCGCTGCTAAAGGCCGGCATCAAAGATTGGCAGGTGCGTTATCCGCTTAACCCGGCAGCCAAGACGCTGCCGACTCAGTTGGCCCAGATCCTGAATTACCAACCCTCGGCAGTGGGAAACATTGGCCTGTTTCTGCCGCTAAGTGGCCCGGCGCAGGTGTATTCCAACGCTATCGAGCAAGGGTTTAATGCCGCCAAGAATGGCCTGCCGATCGCAGTCCCAACCGGGACGCCGACCGAAGGTACCGTCGCACCCGGCCAAACGCCTACAGTCGTCCCCACGTCCGCCACGTCACCAGCAGGTACAAACGCCCCCACCAATCCGGTCGCAGGCAGCACAGTCCCGGCAGTGGCCGTCGCACCCTCTGCGACCAGCAGTGCACAGGTTAAGGTGTATGACACCGCAAGCCAGTCGCTGCCCGTTTTGTTGGCACAGGCTCAGCAGGACGGCGTCACCATGATTGTCGGCCCGCTGCTGAAAACACAAGTGGAACAACTTTATGCCAGCCCGATCACCATGAACGTACTGGCGCTCAACCAGCCGGAACAGGTACAAAACCGACCGAACCTTTGCTATTTCTCACTTTCACCGGAAGATGAGGCACGCGACGCGGCCGATCATATTTTCCAGCAACATCGACAACAGCCGTTATTGCTGGTGCCGCGCGGCTCATTGGGCGATCGGGTGGTCAAGGCCTTTGCCGACGCGTGGACCAAAGCCGGCGGTGGCACCGTGCTGGAACAGCGTATCGGCTCGGTCGGCGAGTTGAAACAAGCACTTAACAGTCGGGCGGGCATACAGCTTACGGGCCAGCCGGTAACCACCTCAGCCACTCCGGCGGCGCAGTCAGTCACCATTGGTGGCCTGACCATTCCGGCACCACCGAGCGACGCGGCAATATCCCCTTCGGCTAACGGCGGTGTGGATGCAGTGTATATTATCGCTACGCCAGCCGAACTGGCGCTGATCAAACCCATGATTGATATGCGTACCAGTTCGCGCGCCAATCTGAAATTATATGCCAGCTCGCGCAGTTACCAGGCCGATGCCGGCCCGGACTACCGTTTGGAAATGGAAGGTCTGGAATTCAGCGATATTCCACTGCTGGCAGGTGCCAATCCCGATCTGCTCCAGCGGACTAGCGCCCAGTTCAAGGACGACTATTCTTTGGTACGGCTATACGCCATGGGCATGGACGCCTGGACGCTGGTTAACCATTTTTCTGAAATGCGGCAAATCCCCGGATTCCAGGTCAACGGTGATACCGGCGTACTGTCGGCGACATCGGATTGTGTTATCAACAGGAAACTCTCTTGGCTGAAATACCAACAGGGAAAACTTATTCAGGCAGATTGACCCGGTGGCAACTCGGCGCGCAGGCGGAACGCCGCGCGCGCCGATATCTCGAAGCGGCCGGGCTGGTTTTTGTCGCCGCTAACATGCGGGTACGCGGCGGCGAAGTGGATCTCATTATGCGCGAAATCCATACTTGGGTGTTCGTCGAAGTGCGTTATCGTCGCGGTGACGCTTTCGGCGGGGCCGCCGCCAGCGTCACTCTCCATAAACAGCGCCGCTTATTACTGGCAGCAGCAGTGTGGCTAGCCCGTAGGGGCGAGAGCCTTGACACATCCGCTTGCCGTTTCGACATTTTAGCGATCACTGGTTGCCACGTAGAATGGCTGGTTAACGCCTTTGGCGAATCGGGTCCCTGCTAATCCATTTATCATCAATTAGGTTTAATTATTGTGCTGGAAAGAATAAAAGGCTGTTTTACCGAGAGCATTCAAACGCAAATAGCCGCGGCGGAAGCGTTACCCGACGCCATATCACGCGCCGCAACGGCCTTGGTACAGGCGCTGCTCAACGGCAATAAAATTTTATGCTGCGGTAACGGTACTTCCGCTGCCAATGCGCAACATTTCGCCGCCAGCATGATTAATCGTTACGAAACTGAGCGGCCAAGCCTGCCCGCCATAGCGCTCAACGCCGACAGTGTGGTGCTGACCGCTATCGCCAACGATCGGCTGCATCAGGAAATTTATGCCAAGCAGGTACGGGCACTTGGCCAGGCCGGTGATATTTTACTGGCCATATCCACCCGGGGGAATAGCCGTGATATTGTGAAGGCGGTAGAAGCCGCAGTGACCCGGGATATGACCATTATTGCCCTGACCGGCTATGACGGCGGGGAACTGGCAGGTCTACTGGGCCAGCAGGATGTTGAAATCCGTATTCCCTCGCATCGAAGTGCGCGTGTACAAGAAATGCACATGCTGACGGTAAACTGTTTATGCGATCTGATAGATAATTCTTTGTTTCCTCACCAGGACGATTAAGGAGCTCAAATGAAGGTATGTTCACCCCTTGCACTGCTATTTGCGGCCCTGCTACTTCAAGGATGTGTCGGTGCGGTTGTGGTCGGTAGCGCCGCCGTGGCGACCAAAACCGCCAGTGACCCACGGACAATCGGCACTCAGGTCGATGACGGCACGCTGGAAGCCCGTGTCTCCAATGCCTTGTCAAAAGACGCACAACTTAAGAAAGAAGCCCGTGTTGTGACAACCGCCTATCAGGGCAAAGTCCTGTTAACCGGCCAGGCACCGACCTCCGAACTGGCGGCCAGGGCCAAAAAAATCGCGTTGGGTGTTGATGGCGCCAGCGCCGTGTATAACGAAATCCGCCAGGGCCAGCCAATAACGCTGGGGCGTGCCTCGTTGGATACCTGGATCACCACCAAAATCCGCTCTCAAATGTTAACCAGCGATACGGTACAATCCTCCAATGTCAAAGTGACCACCGAAAACGGCGAAGTATTTTTATTGGGTCTGGTCACGGCGAAGGAAGGCAAAGCTGCGGCGCAGATCGCCAGTCATGTCAGTGGCGTCAAACACGTTACCACCGCGTTTACCCCGCTCAATTAGCTGAGATAAGCCTTCATCGGTGACGATGCGGGCTTGTTTTCTCAAAGGCTAATACAGTTTATTTTCCCGCAAATACTCCACTGAACCCATTTGACGCATTTGCCGCAGGATCCACTGCTGACGCATCTGCACATAACGGGAAGGCGCATTGGCGTGAAAAAGCAGTGGATTAGGCAGTACCGCCGCCAGCAGCGCCGCCTCGGAAGCGGTCAGTCGGGCCGCGGGTTTATGGAAATAACGCTGTGCGGCCGCCTCTACCCCAAAAGTCCCCTCGCCAAATTCGGCGATATTCAAATACACCGTCAAAATACGCCGCTTGGTCCAGATCCCCTCCATGGCCAGGGTAATACCCGCCTCCAGTCCCTTTCTGATCCAAGTGCGATCGTTCCACAACAGCAGATTTTTTGCCGTTTGTTGTGAAATCGTCGAAGCACCGCGTGTCCGCTGGCTGCGTTCGTTATGGGCCACCGCAGCCTGGATAGCGTCAATATCAAATCCCCAATGATCAGGAAATTTTTGATCCTCTGCCGCGATGACTGCCAGCGCCATGCTGGGGGCAATCTCATCCATTGGCACCCAGTCGGAGTGCGCGACATAACTAAAATCCCCCTGCAACCAAGCACCGACCTGGCGCTCAATCATCACCGCAGAGAACGGCACCGGCAGAAAAGCGAACAAAACCACCGCCGTCAGCCACACGCCGAGAATAACCGCACAACCGGCCGCCAGCCATTTCCCCGTCCGGGCGACAACCGAGCCGGAACGGAATTTGCGCCTCATGAAGTCGATTCCAGCACCGTTAGGTGAATCTCACTACCGTTATTCGCGCCGCGTCCGCATAAACCAACACCAACAGGTTTCATTATTTCGCTCCCTTCCGAATCACCGGTGAACATGTTATTTCATTGACAAAGCCTATTCTTCATCCAAAATCTCATGGATTCCTAGTAACATACCCGTGTTTTTTGCCGTGTTGTTCATTCAGAATTAATAATTCTAGTCAATTTGTCAGCGCCACCCAATGCATGTCGAGTGACACCGAGGTGGTAAGCAAACGGCTCTCAATGATCTTACTCAACGTCATTCGGGCGAACGAGCAAGATCCCTGCAACGTGAAAGATAACGGGCATAAAACAGCTAATCACAATGATAAGTATCGCTTTCCCTGGTGTTGGCGCAACCTTCGCGCACCCCGACATAGGTCGGGGTCATTTTTTTACCACGGTTTTTTCTGCATGCTTTACCCAATCGCGCAGGCGTTGCACATCATTTCGCCATTCGTGATCGAGTTCATCCACCCATTCCTGGACGTTATCCCACCAGGCCGGTAAATCCGGCGACTGGATTTGCTGCGCCAATTGCTGGAGGTGTACCAACCCAATGGAACCCGCAGCACCTTTAATTTTATGCCCCTCTTCGGTAATGCCGTCACGATCGCGTGCCGTCATATTGTTCGATAAAATCGCCATATATCCCGGCATCATTTTTTCGAACATGGCCAGGCCCTCATGGATCAGCGACGGCCCGACCAACTCCATGTACTGCTGCAGCATTGCAGTATCAAGCACATTCTGGGCGAGCGGTGCGGCGAGCGCAATGTCCGACGTGTCCTGCGGTTTGCCTGCCGGTTGATCCCAATATTTTTGAATGATGTCAGTGAGTGCAGATACCGCCAGCGGTTTACTCAACACGTCATCCATGCCTGCGTCGAGATACTCTTGTTTGTTTTTTAACACATTGGCAGTCAGGGCAATCAATGGCGGCAGGTGTTGTCCTTGGTAACGCCGGCGCAGTTCCCGCGAAATATCCAGTCCGGTCATATCCGGCAGTTGGATATCCAACAACACCAGATCGTATTCATCAGGGTCAAACATTGCCAGCGCATCGTGACCGTTCATGGCCACATCCACGCTGCTGCCCAATCGTTCCAACACCGAGCGTGCGACCACCACATTCAGCTCAATATCTTCCACCAACAACACGTTTAATGCAGGCAGCGGCAGATCGTCCTCGTTATCCGATGCCGGCAATTGTCCATCGGGGGCCACAATCGACAAGGTAAAGCAGGCCCCTTCGCCCGGACGACTGGTGACCTGTATATCCCCCCCCATGGCCTGCGCCAAGCGTTTAGACACCGCCAGCCCAATGCCGCTGCCAGTGGCGGGTTTACCACCACGCTGGTCCTTAACCTGGTAATACATGGCGAAAATCTTGTCTTGCTCATCATCGGGAATACCGATGCCGGAATCCTGCACGTCGAAGAACAACATGTACTCAGCACCACGCCGGATACGAATAGTAATGTTGCCATGCAGGGTAAACTTCACGGCATTGCCGATCAGGTTCCAGAGAATTTGGCGCAACCGGGTGCCGTCGGCAATGATATTGCCCGGCAGCTCGGGCTCAGGCTCCATAACCAGCGTCAGGCCTTTCGGCTGCACCAGCAATCCAGAAAGGTTTTCCAAATCCGCCAGGAAGGCAGTGAAATCCAGCGGTTGGTTATCCAACTGAACGTTACGCCGTTCCAGCTTATCCATTTCGATAATATCGTTGAAGATATTGCCAAGCGTAATGGCGCTGACATGGATGGTTTTCAGGTAGTTCTGTTGCTCATTGTCCAACTGGGTATCAAGTAAAATACGACTGAGTCCCACAATGCCGTTAAGCGGCGTGCGCAGCTCGTGGCTGATGGTTGAGATGAAGGTGGTCTTTTCCCTGCTGGCATTCTCCAGTGCGTCCTGATAGCGCTTACGTTCGGTTATATCGCGGCCAAAGCCCATCAGACCATGTCGTTTGCCCACCCGGTCGTAAAAGGGCACTTTACGCAGTTCAAAACACGCTTTGCGTCCATCTGGATAAATTAGCCACTGCTCATAGGTCAAAGAAACGTTATGGCGAAATACTTTTTCATCGGTTTCGATAACTTTTTCCGCAATCTCCGCTGAGTAAACCTCCCGAGGCGTCAGACCCACCAACTGCTTTTCACTTTTTCCCACCAGCAATTCCATTGCCCGGTTACAGCCGGAAAATTCTTTGTCTTCGTTGCGGTAATACACCAGATCCGGCGAGGCATCCAGAAACGAGCGCAGCAGTGAGGACTGTTGCTCCAACTCGACTTGCGCCTGTTCCCGCCGCGCCATCTCCTCGGTGAGCTTGGCGATGGCCCCCGCCCGCGCATCCTCTGCCTTTTCGCGATCGGCAATTTCCTGATTCAAATGGGCAATATTGTCCTGCAATTGCTGGTTAAGTCGTAGATCACGGTTGCGCATCTCCTCAAGCTTGTCGACCAGCTTGACCAGCCGCTGACGCGACTCTTCCAATTGTTCAACCACTACCGACAGGAAATAGACCGCCCAGGGCGTGATCAGCAGGCCAAAGAATATCGAGCGCACCACATCGATTCTTTCCACCTCGCCGTGCAGCAGCATGGTCACGGCCATCTGCACGATCATCGCCAGGACCACCAGCGCCGACGCCAACAGCAGCGAAAAGCGAATCAACCCCAACTTGACCATGAGATCGACGTAATATTGCGCCAGCAGGCGGATTTGCTTCATAGCGGTTTCCTTGAATGTCCAGGCCTCAATCATACCGTAAAATTAGGTTTTTGAACGGGTATCTGTACCAAGAACCTGTGCTCAACCGGACGCTTTTGCCAGGCGTGGACGCCCGGGCCAATTGAAGGTGACGTCTGGCGCTCGCCCCCTAGGCCCGTTGCGCGTGTTGCCTGACATAGAACGCCTAAGCTGGTTGAAAGGGTTTTCCTCGTGCGGCACCCTGCCCACCGTGCTCCAGCAGGTTATTGTACAGGGCGTTCATCCCGGTCCAGTGATTGGCGCACCATAACGGGGCGAGCAAGGTCGGTGGCCGTGCGCTGGCGCAAATACGGTGAAACACCACGTCGGGTGGCGTATGGCGGATCAGGTCTGCAGCGATGGCGGTATAATCCTCAACCGACAGCGTGTGCAACCGTCCGGCCCGCCAGGCTTTGGCCATGATACTGCCTTCCACCACCAGCAACGGATGCAGTTTTAGGCCATCTACCCCTGCCGTCAGCACCTGTTCCAAGGTTGATAAGCAGTGGTCGGCCGTCTCGCCCGGCAGGCCAACAATAAGGTGGGTACACACGTTCAGGCCCCGTTGACGCGCCTGGGTTACCGCGCGCTGGTAACAGGCAAAATCATGACCCCGGTTAATCCGATGCAGGGTTTTATCCTGTGCGGTTTGCAGTCCCAGTTCTAACCAGACCTCAAACCCCTGCCGCCGGTAACCCGCCAGCAGATCCAGCACTTCCGTCGGCACGCAATCCGGACGGGTACCCACACAGATACCCACGATGTCCGCCCGCGTCAGCGCTTGGCGATACAGGTGGTCCAACGCCTCAACTTCTGCATAAGTACTGGTATAAGCCTGAAAGTAGGCCAGATAGCGTTTGGCCCGATCAACACGACCAAGCTGTGCGTCAAGCTGTTCGCCAATACTGTCAAACTGACGTTGTTCATCCGCAAACGACGCGACATTGCAAAATGTACAGCCCCCACGCCCCAAAGTGCCGTCGCGGTTAGGACAGCTAAATCCGCCATGTAACGAGAGTTTAAAGACTTTCTGGCCATAGCGGCGCAGGAGATCGCCGCCAAACATATTGACTACCTGGAGCAACTGCATATTCTATCTGTCCTGACCCGATAAGGCGGTATAGGCTATCCCATCGGGTCGATGGCTGTGATGATATCGATCAATTCGGATGGTTGGCTGTAGTTCACCTGCATATTTATGCGTATAATGTGAAAATTAAATCATCAGATAGGAATTAATAGTTCTTATCTCCACCGGGTAAATTATTCATATTGTCACTGTATGGGCAAAACAGTGTCATAAATGGTAAAAAAAGCCATAACCAGCACATACTGCTAGTCTGGAGCGCAGCACTAGCATGGTGCAGAGATTGTTGAGCTGCACTATAGTGAGACAGCGCATATTATCAGGAGCGATGCGCAGCACGTTAAGTCGGGTTAAAATAGCAATAAAATAAACTTATTCAACAAGTTAAATATATATTAGCCTACTTACACGCCGTTAACGGAGATATTTGACCTGCGTGTGGTTTGTCGTTAATTTGGAAGGCCGCTGGAAGAATTCTGGACGGGCCAACGACTCGTCATAGTTATGCAGTTATGAAGACTCCTTCTTAAAGCAAGTCGTTTATCACTAGTAATACCGCCACGATAAGGTTGTCCGCAGAGTGGAATAGCAGGAGATTAATCCGCAGCCGCTCAATACCGATACGCCTTCTCGCAGTAGGTTGTGAGAGTCACCTGGAGCCTGGGGAGGTCCACGATATGTTGTACGATGAATCCCAAGAGAAGGACAACTGCGGCTTCGGCCTAATTGCCCATATAGAAGGCGAGCCAAGCCATAAAGTGGTCCGGACGGCGATCCACGCACTGGCCCGCATGCAGCATCGTGGTGCGATCCTTGCCGACGGCAAGACCGGCGACGGCTGCGGGCTATTGTTACAAAAACCCGATCGTTTCTATCGCATTGTCGCTCAGGAACGCGGCTGGCGATTAGCGAAAAACTACGCGGTCGGCATGATTTTTCTGAGTCAGGATGAAGAAGAAGCGCGCGCCAGCCGCCGTATTGTGGAAGAAGAACTGCAAAACGAAACGCTGTCGATCGTCGGCTGGCGTGAAGTTCCGATCAATGCTGATGTTCTGGGTGAAATCGCATTGTCCTCCCTACCGCGTATCGAGCAAATTTTCGTCAATGCCCCAGCCGGTTGGCAGCCGCGGGATATGGAGCGTCGGTTATATGTGGGACGCCGCCGTATCGAAAAGCGCGTGACCGACAACAGTTTCTATGTTTGCAGCCTGTCGAATTTGGTGACCATCTATAAAGGTCTGTGCATGCCGGCGGATTTGCCGCGCTTTTATCTGGATCTGGCGGATCTGCGGCTGGAATCGGCGATCTGCCTGTTTCACCAGCGTTTCTCCACCAATACCGTGCCGCGCTGGCCACTGGCCCAGCCGTTTCGTTATCTGGCCCATAACGGCGAAATCAACACCATTACCGGTAACCGGCAGTGGGCACGTGCGCGCGCTTATAAATTAAAAACGCCATTGATCCCAGACCTGCAGGATGCCGCGCCTTTCGTCAATGAAACCGGATCCGATTCAAGCTCTCTGGACAACATGTTGGAACTGTTCCTCAGCGGTGGTATGGATTTGATCCGCGCCATGCGTTTGCTGGTGCCGCCGGCCTGGCAGAACAACCCCAATATGGATCCCGAGCTACGGGCGTTCTTCGACTTCAACTCCATGCATATGGAACCTTGGGACGGTCCGGCCGGACTGGTGATGTCCGATGGCCGTTTCGCCGCCTGTAACCTCGATCGCAACGGTCTGCGTCCAGCCCGTTATGTCATTACCACTGATAAGCTCATTACCTGCGCATCCGAAGTGGGTATCTGGGACTATCAGCCGGACGAGGTGGTGGAAAAAGGCCGGGTCGGACCTGGCGAGCTGATGGTGATCGATACCCGCAACGGACGTATTTTGCATTCGGCGGAAACCGATGACGATCTGAAGAGCCGCCATCCCTACAAGGAGTGGATGGAAAAGAATGTCCGTCGCCTGACGCCGTTTGAAGAGTTATCCGACGACCAGGTTGGCCACCGTGAGCTGGATGATACGCTGCTCGAAACCTATCAAAAGCAGTTTGGCTACTCGAATGAAGAGCTGGATTCCATTTTACGGGTGCTCGGTGAAAACGGTCAGGAGGCGACCGGTTCTATGGGGGACGATACGCCGTTTGCGGTGCTGTCAAGCCGCCCGCGCGTCATCTATGATTACTTCCGTCAACAGTTTGCCCAGGTAACCAATCCCCCTATCGACTCACTGCGCGAAGCCCATGTCATGTCCTTGGCCACCTGTATCGGCCGGGAAATGAACGTATTTTGTGAGGCCGAGGGTCAGGCATTCCGTTTGGCATTTAAATCGCCAATCTTGTTGTATTCCGATTTTACCCAGTTAACCACGCAAGAAGGCCGGCACTATCAGGCAGATAAGCTGGATATTACCTACGATCCAAGTGAACGCGATTTGCATCAAACACTGTTAAAACTGTGCGACGACGCCGAAGAAAAAGTTCGCCAGGGTACGGTACTGCTGGTGCTGACCGACCGGGTGATCTCCCCTAACCGCCTACCGGTGCCAGCACCGATGGCAGTAGGGGCGATTCATACCCGACTGGTGGAAAAAAACCTGCGCTGTGACGCGAACCTGATCGTCGAGACCGCCAGTGCCCGCGACCCACACCATTTTGCGGTATTGATTGGTTTTGGCGCTACGGCTATCTATCCTTACCTGGCCTATGAAACGCTGGCGGCGTTGATCGACAACGGCACCATTGAAAAAAATTATCGCACCGTGATGCTCAATTACCGCAACGGCATCAACAAAGGCCTGTACAAAATCATGTCCAAAATGGGCATTTCCACCGTGGCCTCATATCGCTGTTCCAAGCTGTTTGAGGCGGTGGGGCTGCACAGTGAACTCACCGCGCTCTGTTTCCAGGGTGTGGTGAGCCGTATCGGCGGCGCCAGTTTCAGTGATTTTGAACAAGATCTGCGTAATTTGTCAAAACGCGCCTGGCTCAAGCGCAAGCCTTTGGATCAGGGTGGTCTGCTGAAATATGTTCACGGCGGTGAATACCATGCCTACAATCCAGACGTGGTCAAAACCCTGCAATTGGCGGTGAAAAGCGGCGAATACCGTGATTATCAGCTTTATGCCAAGCTGGTGAATGAACGGCCCATCGCTATGCTGCGCGATTTGCTGGCCATCAAGCCCAACGGCCAGGCGGTATCCCTTGACCAGGTGGAACCGGCGGAAAATCTGTACCAGCGCTTCGACACGGCGGCCATGTCCATCGGCGCACTCAGTCCGGAAGCGCATGAATCACTGGCGCAGGCCATGAACAGCCTGGGCGGATTCTCCAATTCCGGTGAGGGCGGAGAAGATCCCAAGCGCTACGGTACCAATAAAGTGTCGCGGATCAAGCAGGTAGCCTCGGGACGTTTTGGCGTGACACCGGCCTATCTGGTCAACGCTGATGTGATCCAAATCAAGGTGGCCCAAGGGGCAAAACCGGGCGAAGGTGGACAGTTGCCTGGGGATAAAGTCACGCCCTATATTGCTAAGCTGCGCTATTCGGTGCCGGGCGTCACGCTGATTTCACCACCACCCCATCACGATATCTATTCTATCGAGGATTTGGCTCAGCTGATTTTCGATTTAAAACAGGTCAATCCAAAGGCGCTAATTTCGGTCAAGCTGGTTTCGGAACCTGGCGTTGGCACTATTGCCACCGGCGTGGCAAAAGCCTACGCCGACTTGATCACCATCGCCGGTTACGATGGGGGTACCGGCGCCAGTCCTCTGTCTTCGGTGAAGTATGCCGGCTGTCCGTGGGAACTCGGTCTGGTGGAAACCCAGCAGGCCCTGGTGGCCAATGGTTTGCGCCATAAGATCCGCCTGCAGGTGGATGGCGGCCTGAAAACCGGTCGAGACATTATCAAAGCGGCGATCCTTGGCGCGGAAAGTTTTGGTTTCGGCACCGGGCCAATGGTGGCCCTTGGCTGTAAATACCTGCGAATTTGTCATCTGAATAATTGCGCCACCGGTGTGGCCACCCAAGATGAGAAACTGCGCCGCGACCATTACCACGGTCTGCCCGGGCTGGTAACCAACTACTTTGGTTTTATTGCCCAGGAAACCCGCGAAATCATGGCCGAACTGGGCGTCACCCGGCTAGTGGATCTGATTGGACGTACCGATCTGCTGCTCGAACTGGACGGCATCTCCGCACGCCAGCACAAGCTGGATCTCTCGCCACTGCTGGAGACCGCAACGCCGCATCCCGGTAAAGCGCTATATTGCACCGAGGGCAGTAATCCACCGTTCGATAAGGGGCTGATGAACAAGACCTTATTGGAACAGGCGATGCCGTATGTGGAAAAACGCCAGAGCAAGACATTTTATTACGACATCCATAATACCGATCGTTCGGTGGGCGCTTCCCTGTCTGGCGCCATCGCCGCACTGCATGGCGATCAGGGCTTAGCCGCTGACCCCATCAAAGTCATTTTTACCGGCACCGCAGGCCAGAGTTTCGGCGTATGGAACGCCGGTGGCGTTGAGCTGACCCTAACCGGCGACGCCAACGACTACGTGGGCAAGGGCATGGCCGGTGGCAGCATTGTGATCCGTCCACCGGTAGGTTCGGCATTCCGTAGTCATGAAGCAACGATTATCGGCAACACCTGTTTGTATGGCGCTACCGGTGGCAAGCTGTATGCCGCTGGGCGAGCCGGTGAACGTTTTGCCGTACGCAACTCCGGCGCCATCACGGTAGTGGAAGGTATCGGTGACAATGGCTGTGAATACATGACCGGCGGCATCGTTTGTGTTCTGGGCCGTACCGGCGTCAATTTCGGCGCGGGCATGACCGGTGGCTTCGCGTATGTGCTCGATGAGGAAGGCGACTTCCGCAAACGGGTGAATAGCGAATTGGTGGAAGTGCTGGACGTCGAGCAATTGGCCATCCATGAAGAGCATCTGCGCGGCCTGATCACCGAACACGTCCAGCTCACCGGCTCCAATCGTGGTGAAGAAATTCTGGCTGACTGGCCAGCCTGGGCATCCAAATTTACACTGGTAAAACCAAAATCAAGTGATGTGAAAGCGTTGCTGGGTCACCGCAGCCGTTCTGCGGCAGAGCTTCGCGTGCAAGCGCAGTAAGAGGTTAATGATGAGTCAAAATGTTTATCAATTTATCGACTTGCAGCGTGTAGATCCGCCGAAAAAACCGCTGAAGATTCGGAAAATTGAATTTGTGGAAATCTACGAACCGTTTTCGGAATCGCAGTCAAAAGCACAGGCGGATCGCTGCATTTCCTGCGGCAACCCTTACTGTGAATGGAAATGCCCGGTACATAACTATATTCCAAACTGGCTGAAACTGGCCAACGAAGGGCGGATTATCGAAGCAGCAGAGCTGTCGCACCAGACAAATACCCTACCGGAAGTCTGTGGTAGGGTCTGTCCACAGGACCGGTTATGTGAGGGCTCATGCACGCTGAATGACGAATTCGGCGCGGTGACTATCGGCAATATTGAACGCTATATTAACGATAAAGCCATCGAAATGGGCTGGCGACCCAACGTGTCCGGCATTGTCGCCACCGGTAAACGGGTGGCGATTATCGGTGCCGGCCCTGCCGGTCTAGGCTGTGCCGACGTGCTAACCCGCAACGGTGTGCAGGCGGTAGTTTTTGATCGTCATCCAGAAATTGGCGGTCTGCTGACCTTTGGCATCCCGTCGTTCAAGCTGGAAAAAGAGGTGATGATCAAACGACGGGAAATCTTTAGCGAGATGGGTATCGAGTTTCGCCTCAATACCGAGGTAGGACGGGATATCCAAATGAGCGACCTGCTGGGCGAATTTGACGCGGTATTCCTGGGTGTCGGCACCTATCAATCCATGCGCGGCGGGCTGGACAATGAAGACGCCCCGGGGGTAGTGGATGCCCTACCGTTCCTGATCGCCAATACCAAGCAACTGATGGGATATGAAAATCCGGAATCCGCGCCGTACGTCAGTATGGCCGGCAAGCAGGTAGTGGTACTCGGCGGCGGTGATACGGCCATGGACTGTGTACGCACATCCATTCGCCAAGGTGCCGCCCATGTGATTTGCGCCTATCGTCGCGATGAGGAAAATATGCCCGGCTCTCGGCGTGAGGTGAAAAACTCTCGCGAAGAAGGGGTTGAATTTATGTTCAACCTGCAGCCAGTCAGTATTGAAATCAATAGCGCCGGTAATGTCAGTGGCGTGAAGATGGTGCATACGATGATGGGTGAACCGGACGCAAAGGGTCGCCGCCGGGCTGACATCGTGGCCGGGTCTGAGCATATCCTGCCCGCCGATACAGTGGTGATGGCGTTTGGCTTTCGCCCGCATAATATGGAATGGTTGGCCGACTTTAGCGTTGAGCTGGATGGTCAGGGGCGGATCATCGCACCGGAAAATTGCGAAACAGCATTCCAAACCAGTAATCCGAAGATCTTTGCCGGTGGTGATGCGGTACGGGGGTCGGATTTGGTGGTTACGGCTATCGCCGAAGGCCGTAAGGCCGCTGAGGGTATCATGAACTATCTGGAAGTGTAGGACGATTGAGTGGAATGTTTCCCGCCCAACAGGGGCGGGAAAATCAAGGTTTGCACGTTAGGTGATGTCACGCCGTTAACCGCCAGCAACACGCTCTGGCAATACCGGAATGACCTATGGTGAGCCGACTACTTCACCACCCGCAGCGACGGACGGGCACCACGTGGTGGTGTAGGAGGTTCGTCGTCGGAGTCATGTTCGTCACTGACATCGGGGCGATCGCCGTCAATAATCGACATAACGGTTTCCGGGCCACTATCCAACGTTGAGTCATCTTCCGCCACGCCGTTCTGCTCATAACCCACTTCTGGTTCGAACATGGTGCCGGCACCGTTTTCCCGAGCGTAAATGGCCAATACCGCGGCGATGGGCACGTTGACCTGACGGGGTATGCCACCGAAACGCGCGTTAAAACTCACCTCGGCGTTGGTCAGCTCAAGATTAGCCACCGCACGCGGAGCAATATTAAGCACAATCTGTCCATCACGGGCGAATTCCATCGGCACCGAGACACCTTCCACCGAGACATCCACCACCAGATGAGGTGTCAACTGGTTGTCCAGCAGCCATTCATAAAACGCCCGCAGCAAATAAGGGCGACGCGGCGTTAGCTGAGAGACTTCCATGCTTAACCCCGGGTTTGCAGGCGCATTTCGCGCTCAGTTTCGGTTAATGAAGCCAAGAACGCGTCACGCTCGAAGACACGTGTCATGTAACCTTTCAGTTCCTTGGCTCCGGCGCCTGACACCTCAATGCCCATCTGCGGCAAACGCCACAACAACGGTGCTAGATAGCAGTCAACCAGGCTAAATTCCTCACTCATAAAATAGGGCGCTTCATTGAATACCGGTGCCACCGCCAGCAACTCTTCACGCAGTTGACGACGTGCGCTGTCCGCTTCTTGGTGGCTGCCGTTCTCGATCTTGCGCATCAAGGAGTACCAGTCACTTTCGATACGGTGCATCATCAAACGACTGCTGCCACGCGCCACAGGATATACCGGCATTAGCGGAGGATGAGGAAAACGCTCGTCAAGGTATTCCATGATGATGCGTGATTCATACAATGTCAGCTCGCGATCGACTAAAGTCGGCACCGTGCGGTAAGGGTTGAGGTCAATCAGGTCCTGCGGTAGATTATCCAGCTCTACCTGCTCAATTTCGACACTGACACCTTTTTCCGCCAGTACAATGCGTACTTGATGGCTAAAAATGTCGGTCGGGCCAGAAAACAGCGTCATCACCGAACGTTTGTTGGCAGCGACAGCCATGAAAACCTCCAAGTTATCTAGAAAATACCGCGAATAGCCATATTAGCCGGCTACTATCCTGAAATGTTTGACCGTTAACCTATCGTCAGTTTGTCCATCGCTCACGCAGTAAATTGCTCCTACCGCGCCATGACAAAACGCCACCTAAGTAAACAGGCATAAAAGTGCTTAACAGTTTACCAGATTTTTGCGTGTTTAGGGGGATGGCGAGTGGCAAATCGCGACGAATAAAACGACGCAATCAGATTATTGGCGTTAAATCAATGCTAGATCAATAAAAAAGCCCGGACCGTGCCGGGCTTTGCTAGCTGTAAAAAACAGCCGGAAATTAACGTTTGGAGAACTGCGGACGACGACGTGCTTTACGCAAGCCGACTTTCTTACGTTCAACCTTACGGGCATCGCGAGTGACGAAACCGGCTTTACGCAGTTCTGCGCGCAGCGATTCATCATATTCCATCAGCGCACGGGTGATACCGTGACGAATGGCGCCTGCCTGACCGGAGATGCCACCACCAGTTACGGTAATGTACAAATCCAGTTTTTCAACCATGTCTACCAGTTCCAGCGGCTGACGAACTACCATGCGGGCAGTTTCGCGACCGAAGTACTGATCCAGACTACGCTGGTTGATGACGATATTACCGCTACCCGGCTTCATGAAGACGCGTGCGGAGGAGCTTTTGCGGCGACCAGTGCCGTAGTATTGATTTTCAGCCATTGCCTATAATCCCGATTAAATGTCCAGAACTTGCGGTTGCTGAGCCGCGTGGTTGTGCTCGGTACCCTTGTAAACTTTCAGTTTACGATACATTGCACGACCCAGCGGGCCTTTTGGCAGCATGCCTTTAACCGCGATTTCAATCACACGCTCAGGGTGGCGGGCAATCATCTCTTCAAAGGTCGTTTCTTTAATACCGCCGATGAAACCGGTATGATGATAATAAATCTTATCGGTACGCTTTTTGCCGGTCACGGCGACTTTCTCAGCGTTCAATACGATGATGTAATCACCGGTATCAACATGCGGTGTAAATTCCGCTTTATGCTTCCCGCGCAGGCGACTAGCCAGTTCGGTTGCAAGACGACCCAGGGTTTTACCGCTGGCGTCGACAACATACCAGTCGCGTTTTACGGTTTCTGGTTTTGCTGTAAATGTTTTCATTAAAAGCTTACCCAATTTAAGTTACACGTTGGTGAACACCCAAACGCTTCAATGAACAGTTATGAGGCTCACACGGCTATCTAGTCCAGCAAACCTACCCCTTCGAATAGCCGTTGCTGGCGCGATCGAAGTTTTTGGGAAAAAAACTTCTTGTAACGTGGGGTCGCGAGATTATAGAGAAGACCAGGGCAAAGGTCGACTGTTATTTACGATATTCGCCAAATACGCCAACGCTCCCCGCATAGCCAACGCCCCTGCAGCGTGAAAGATGACGGCAAATAGCCTATAGATTTCGCGTTGCAGGTAGGCGGCAAGTAAGAGAACCCCGGGGAGCTTACTCCAGTAAGTGACCCGGGTGAACGCGCATAGCCAACGCCCCCTGCAGCGTGAAAGATGACGGCTATGGACGGTGTGGTTGCGCCAAATACTCCTCACTTTGCATCTCGCGCAGGCGCGACAGGCAGCGCTTAAATTCAAAACGTAGCAAGTTCCCTTGGTATAAATTGTCCATCGGCACAGCGGCAGCTATGATCAGTTTGACTTGACGCTCATAAAACTCATCCACCAGCGCGACGAAGCGTCGGGCGGTATTTTCGTCATCGGACCCCATCACGTGGACATTATGCAGTAGTACGCTGTGATAGAGGCGTGAGAGTGCAATATAATCGTTTTGGCTGCGGGCATCGGCGCACAACGTGTTGAAATTGACCGCCACCACGCCATTGCGGGCGCCCAGGATGGGCATCGGCCGATGATTGATGGTCAGCACCTGCGCGGCGGTGGTATTTTCTCCCGCCAAGCGGGTGAAAATGCCGTGCATCTCATGGGCAGTCTGGTCGTTGAGGGGGGTTAGGTAGATACGGGCTTGGGTAAGAGTGCGCAATCGATAGTCAATGCCCGCGTCCACATTCATGACCTCGCAATGGCGGGTGATGAGCTCAATCGCCGGTAGGAACCGTGCGCGTTGCAGACCGTTGCGATACAGCTCATCTGGGGGAATGTTGGAGGTGGTGACAAGCGTAATGCCCCGAGCAAAGAGTGCTTGCATCAATGTACCTAACAGCATGGCATCGGTAATATCGGAGACAAAAAACTCATCAAAACAGAGAATATCCGTTTGCGCCTTAAACCCGTCAGCGACGATTTGCAGCGGATCGGCTTGACCTTGCAGACGGTTCATTTCTTCGTGGACGCGCAACATAAAACGGTGGAAATGCAGACGCAGTTTGCGATCCCCGGGCAAGCTCTGAAAAAACAGATCCATCAGCCAGGTTTTCCCCCGCCCCACCCCGCCCCACATATATAAGCCTCGCACGGGTGTCAAGGTGTTATCGGCAGGGGGCTTGCCCAGCAGTTTTTTACTCAGTCGTGCCAGTAACCCGCGGTCTGCTGGCACGGTTGCTGCGCGACGGGCCAAGAGTTGGCGATGGATAACATCAAGTCTGCTCATAGCCGCAGCCTGTACGGCGTCGGCCTGATACTCTTCCCCCTGAGCTAGCGTATGTTGATAAAGGGACAACGGCGAGCTGGTTTGCATGGTCGACAACATTCCCTGATAACAATTATTTGTTATGATTTTGTTAGAGGTTCCATACTAAACAGCGACAAACAGGAACACAATAGCAGGATATTTTGGGCGTAAAATAGTGGCTGCGTCGCTGTTTAACGACCTTCATTCACCCGGTGACGCTATGGGGATTCCCCAGTAGCGGGATAAACGGTTATAGTGAGTAGCATAGAGAACATCCCCATGGGACAACGAAGTCAACTAAAGGAGTCATTATGACCTGGGAATATGCGCTGATTGGATTAGTGGTTGGTATTATTATCGGTGCAGTCGCAATGCGGTTTGGCAATCGTAAACTTCGTCAGCAACAAACCCTGCAGCACGAGTTGGAAAAGAGCAAGGCAGAATTGGAAGAGTACCGCCTGGAACTGACGGGTCACTTCGCCCGTAGCGCGGAACTACTGGATAACATGGCCGATGACTACCGTCAGTTGTATCAACATATGGCCAAAGGCTCCAGCAGTCTGCTGCCGAATTTGCCCGGAGAAGAAAACCCGTTTCACTACCGCCTGACCGAAGCGGAAGCCGATAACGATCAAATTCCGGCGGGAATGCAACCCAGAGATTATCCAGAAAGCGCGTCTGGACTGCTGAGAACCACACGGCCACCCCGTAAGTAATATGAGGGTATCGAGAGTCACTTGCCTGCAATGCTATATCGACAGGATTTAGTGATTTTCCCGCGCCCGCCAGTACCGATTTCCCGCGGGGGCACTGAACTTTAACCGCAGTGGAAAGGTCATAAAGTATCTCAAGGTGGCGTTTTAACAAGGCTTTTGATTAATGGCGTCGTTCACGGACAGTAAGAGAGTAACAAGTTTAATGAAAACAACACCTTTATTAAGCATGCTAGCCCTTTGTATCACACTCGGCCTGACCTCGATGGTGCCCGCTGAAGCGGCGCTGCCGGCCACAGTGCCCGGACAGACGATGCCAAGCCTGGCTCCTATGCTGGAAAAAGTGCTTCCCGCAGTGGTCAGCGTTCATGTTGAAGGTACCCAACCGGTACAGCAACAGAATCTGCCGAAAGAATTTAAATATTTCTTCGGACCGAACGGCCCCAGCGATCAATCACAGGGAGATTCCCGCCCATTTGAGGGCTTGGGCTCCGGCGTCATCATTAACGCTGCCAAAGGTTATGTGATCACCAATTACCACGTGGTCAACGGCGCAAATAAGATTAAGGTCCAGCTCAATGACGGCCGCGAATTCGAGGCCAAGCTGGTGGGGAGCGACAAACAGACCGATCTGGCGCTGCTGCAACTGCCCGATCCGAAAAACCTGACTGAAATAAAAATGGCCGATTCCGATGACTTGCGGGTAGGTGATTTTGCCGTCGCGGTGGGCAACCCCTTCGGCTTGGGACAAACAGCAACGTCCGGCATTGTTTCAGCGCTGGGACGCAGCGGTTTACACCTTGAAGGACTGGAAAATTTCATCCAGACCGATGCCTCAATTAATCGTGGCAACTCCGGTGGTGCGCTGATTAATCTCAATGGCGAACTTATTGGCATCAATACTGCCATTCTGGCGCCCGGTGGTGGCAATATCGGTATCGGTTTTGCCATACCAAGCAACATGGTGAAAAACCTCAGCCAGCAGTTAATCGAATTTGGTACCGTCAAACGTGGCCTGTTAGGGATTAAGGGCAGCGACATGACCGCCGATATGGCGAAGGCGTTTAATATCGATGTTCAGCGCGGTGCCTTTGTCAATGAAGTGCTGCCCGATTCCGCTGCGGCGAAGGCAGGTATAAAGGCCGGCGATATCATTGTTTCTATCAAAGGCAAGGCGATCACCAGTTTTGCCGAGCTGCGGGTGACCATCGGTACGACGGCGCCGGGCAAGTCGATCAAGCTCGGGTTGCTGCGCGAAGGCAAGCCAGTGGATGTTACCGTCACCTTGGATGACAGCGCCGCGACCACCAGCAGTGCGGAAATTTTGACCCCATCGTTGCAGGGCGCATCCCTGAGCAACGGCCAGTTAAAAGACGGCACCAAAGGCATCATGATAGACGATGTGGCTAAAGATACGCCGGCTGCGCAAATCGGCCTGCAGAAAGGGGATGTGATCATCGGCATCAACCGCAGCCGGGTGAACAATATCATTGAACTGCGCAAGGTCCTGGATACCAAACCGGCGGTAATGGCCATGAATATCATGCGTGGCGACGAGAGTATTTTTCTGTTATTACGTTGATATTTTGAGCTGTGGGCAAGCGGCAAACGAATGAATCCCGATAAGTTTGCAAAGTGATTCGGGTAAATGCGTGTAGTCAACACACCCACAGCTTGAAAGATAACGGGTGAACAGACCACGAGACGTGGGGTTGTCATATCAACTCATGCTACCCTACAGCTAATCCCATTACTCGATTTGGATATCATGCTGGTTAAGCTTTTACGCGCGGTTATTTTCGGTCTTATCATCGCAGGCATTTTGCTGCTCACTTTGCCTTCCTTGCGTTCCACCACGGGCGATCTGTTGGCGGGCCTTTCGAGCAGCGATGACGAGTCTCCGGCCAGCTATAACCCGGCAGTTCGCCGCGCCGCACCAGCGGTAGTAAACGTTTATAACCGTAGCATGAACGCCTCCTCCCACAACGCGCTGGAAATTCATACCCTCGGATCCGGCGTGATCATGAACCAAAAGGGTTACCTGCTTACCAATAAGCATGTGATCAATGATGCCGAACAGATTATCGTGGCGCTGCAGGACGGCCGGGTGTATGAGGCGCAACTGGTAGGCTCTGATAGCCTTACCGATCTGGCAGTGTTAAAAATTGACGCCAATAATCTGCCGGTTATTCCAATCAATCTCAAGCGCGCGCCGCATATCGGCGATGTCGTCATGGCCATCGGCAACCCCTATAACCTGGGGCAGACCGTGACCCAGGGTATTATCAGCGCCCTTGGCCGTATCGGCCTGAGTCCATCCGGCCGTCAGAACTTCCTGCAAACCGATGCGTCGATAAATCGCGGTAACTCCGGCGGCGCGCTGATCAATTCACTGGGTGAACTGGTGGGTATCAATACCCTGTCGTTCGATAAAAGCAATAATGGGGAGACACCAGAGGGTATAGGTTTCGCCATTCCTTCCGCGCTGGCAATCAAAGTGATGAATAAGCTGATCCGCGACGGACGCGTGATCCGCGGTTATATCGGCATTAGCGGGCGTGAAGTGGCACCGTTGCACTCCACCGCCGCCAATATGGATCGGATACAAGGCATTATTGTCAATGAGGTCACCCCGGGTGGCCCCGCAGCCGCAGCGGGTATCCAGGTTAATGACGTTATCCTCAACGTCAACAATAAGCCGGCGGTCTCTGCTATAGAAACGATGGATCAGGTGGCGGAAATTCGGCCCGGTTCGGTGATCCCGGTGGTGATAATGCGCAACGGCACCAAATTGACCTTACAGGTGACTGTTCAGGAGTATCCGGCGACCAATTGATAGCGCGTGAGCGACCACTGCCGGTTGTATTGCCGTAGAAGCCAGCACCGAGGATAACCGTGCTGGCGTTGGTACCCTAAAACACACGTCAGCCGTGGCCAGTAGGGCGTCATCGCTGACGCTCCCCCGGCCACGGCGTTTATTCATTATTCGCCGCTGATACGCTCGATGTTAGCACCCAACTTGCGCAGTTTGGCTTCGATACAATCGTAACCACGATCGATATGGTAGATACGATCCACCACCGTGACACCGTCTGCAATACAGCCCGCCAGCACCAAACTGGCTGAGGCACGTAGATCGGTGGCCATCACCTGAGCGCCCGACAGCATTTCAACCCCGTGACAAATGACGGTGTTGCTTTCAATTTCCGCCCGTGCGCCCATACGAATCAGTTCGGGTATGTGCATAAAGCGGTTTTCGAAAATGGTCTCAGTAATGACGCCGGTGCCTTCGGCCACCAGATTCAACAGGCTGAACTGCGCCTGCATATCGGTGGGAAAACCCGGGTGGGGCGCGGTGCGCACCGTGATGGCTTTCGGCCGTTTACCGTGCATGTCGAGGCTTATCCAATCTGCACCGGTTTCAATATCAGCCCCGGCCTCGCGCAACTTGGCCAGCACAGCGTCCAACGTATCCGGCCGGGTGGACTTGCACACCACGCGTCCGCCGGAAACGGCTGCCGCTACCAAAAAGGTGCCGGTTTCAATCCGATCAGGCAACACGCGATAGACGCCGCCGCCCAGACGTTCCACCCCTTCGATGGTAATCTTATCCGTGCCGGCACCGCTGATTTTCGCGCCCAAGGTGATCAGGAAATTGGCGGTATCAACAATCTCCGGCTCGCGGGCGGCATTCTCAATAATCGTGGTGCCTTGCGCCAGCGTGGCGGCGCTCATAATGGTAACGGTCGCACCGACACTGACTTTATCCATCACGATGTGAGCACCGCGCAATCGACCATCCACCGATGCCTTGACGTAACCCTCTTCGAGCTTGATGGTCGCGCCCAGTTGTTCCAGGCCGGAGATATGTAAATCCACCGGTCGGGCGCCAATGGCGCAGCCACCGGGCAATGAAACCTGGCCTTGGCCGAATCGCGCCACCAGCGGACCCAGAGCCCAGATGGAGGCACGCATCGTTTTCACCAGTTCGTACGGTGCGCAGAACACATTAACGCCGCTGGCGTCGACGTGTACCGACCCATTACGCTCTACTTTTGCACCGAGCTGGCTGAGCAGTTGCATCGTTGTATTAATATCTTTTAACTTTGGCACATTCTGAATTTCCACTGGCTCCTCAGCCAGCAGCGCAGCAAACAAAATCGGCAACGCGGCATTTTTAGCGCCGGAGATTGTCACTTCACCACTTAACCGGGTTGGACCCTGGACACGAAATTTATCCATCACAACTGCTCTCTATTTAACGGGGACTGGGCTGTCGAACGTCGATATACCGGTCGTGAACGACCGGTTCAGCCGCTTAAAAACCGTTTAATTTACGATCGCGCTGCCATTCATCAGGGGTATAGACCTTGATGGAAAGCGCATGTATACGATTGTCCGCGATATACTCCTTTAAGGGGGCATATACCGCCTGCTGTTTTTTTATCCGGCTCATACCGGCAAACCGTTCGCTGACGACAACTACCTGAAAATGGCTGCCATCGCCCGTTACATGAGCTTCCTGTAACGCCAGCTCACTGGTATTCATCAGTACTTCGTGAATTTCGTGGTTTTCCATAAGGGTCAAATCTTTTTCATGGTTCAGGTATCAAGCCGACATATTAGAGGAATCCATCGCTATCTGAAACAGGCATTCGATGAATGAACGCGTCAGACAGGGCTATCGTCGGCGCAGGGAAGGATATTATCCAGCTTATACAACGCGATGAGAGTGCGTAATTTTTCCGTGACGCCGGTCAGAGTCAGGGCAACGCCCCGCTGCTCCTGCAAAGCGTATAAATGCAGCAACATGGCCACACCTGCGGAGTCCACCCGATCCAATCGCGATACATCCAGAAAATGAATATCCTGCAGCAGGTTCTCGCGCTGCTCCCATAACGACAACAGCGTGACCCGATCTAATTCACCCTGCAGGAACAGCGTCTCACCTTGTGTTTGCCATGACAGGGGCTCAGCCATTATTTTGCTTATCCAGCGTAATAGGTTGCGCTGCTGCCGCCAATAATTGCTTGGTCAGCCCGTCAATACCGGTCTGACGCAGTGTTGCGGCCCATTCATTTTGCTTGGTGGTGATCATGCTTACCCCTTCGGCAATCATATCAAACGCCTGCCAATGCCCGGTTTGGCTGTTCTTACGCCATTGAAAATCCAACCGTATCGGCGCCCGTCCACCCTGATCGATGATGAGCACCCGAATCGCGATGATGGTGGCGTCACCGATGGGTTTGGGCTGGGCCACCTGATAGGTCTGGTTGTGGTACATGGCCAGTGCCTGACCGTAGGCTTGCTCCAGATAGGATTCAAAAGCCTTAAAATAAGCGTCGCGCTGCGCCGGCGTCGCTTGGCGATAATAGGTGCCCAGCACCAGTGCGCCGGCATATTTTATCTGCACATAAGGCAACAGTTCTTCACGCACCACGGTACGCAGATAGTTGGGATCCTGGTGGATCTGGCTTTGTTCGTTTTTCAGTCGGGTAAAGGTTTTATCCGCCGCCGCGTTCATCAATGCGTAGGGATTGGTCTGGTCAACCGTCTGCGCGTTCACCAGGGGGGCCAGAGCGAACAAGGCCACCATCAATAATCGTTTAAACATTATCTGTATTCCTCTTAGTGAACTGCCGGGATGGCGTCGGCCGGGGCTTTGGTTTCTGCCGGACTCGTCGGGTTAGGGGTGCCGCCTTTATATAAGAATTGACCAATAAGATCTTCCAAAACCAACGCTGATTTAGTGTCCTGGATAACGCCACCATCCTTAAGAATAGACGTTCCCATTTCCGGGTCCTCAAAACCAATATTCAGTGACAGATACTGCTCGCCCAACAGTCCAGAGGTGCGGATAGCCAGAGAGCTGGTATCGGGAATATGGTTATACCTCTTATCAATCTCCATGGTTACCCGTGGCGTGTAGGTTTTAGGATCCAGAGCGATATCCACCACTCGTCCCACCACCACACCGCCCACTTTCACCGGCGAACGGATTTTCAGTCCACCGATATTATCGAAGGACGCGGAAATACGGTAGGAGGCCATCTTGCCCACCGAGTGGATACCCGCGACTTTGAGACACAGGAAAATAACTGCGAGCATGGCGATAATCATAAAAACGCCGACCCAGATTTCACTTTTTTTCGTTTGCATTAACTCAATTCCCAAACATCAGTGCTGTCAGCACAAAATCCAGTCCCAACACCGCCAGGGACGCATGGACAACCGTTCTGGTAGTCGCTCGGCTGATGCCTTCAGAGGTAGGAATCGCATCATAGCCGTTAAACAACGCTATCCAGGTCACCGTAATGGCAAAAATAACGCTTTTTATCAGGCAATTAACCAAATCCTGCTGCCACTCCACCGCACCTTGCATGGCGGACCAGAAATAACCGCTATCAATGCCTTTCCAATCTACCCCCACCATGCCACCGCCCCAGATGCCCACCGCGACGAATATTGCCGTCAGTAACGGCATACTGATAACACCAGCCCAAAAACGCGGCGCCACAACCCGTCGCAACGGATCCACAGCCATCATTTCCAGACTCGATAGCTGCTCGGTAGCCTTCATCAGACCGATTTCGGCGGTCAACGCCGACCCCGCCCGCCCGGCAAACAGCAAGGCGGTGACCACCGGGCCGAGTTCACGCAGCAACGACAGCGCGACCATCATTCCCAAGCTCGCTTCAGCGCCATAAGTGGTGAGGATGATATATCCCTGCAGCCCAAGCACCATGCCAATGAACAGACCGGAGACAATAATGATAATTAACGATTGTACCCCAACGTTATAGAGCTGTTTTAACAGCAGCGGCCACTGCTGGCGGAAATCGGGTTTACCCACCAGCGCGTTAAACAGCATTAAGCCCGAGCACCCAAAGGCGTGACAGACATTAATGCCCCGGCGTCCCAACGACGCCAATGCTTGTTGTAGTAGCATGGCTAGGTCAACTCCCTAAACCTAAAAGCTGTGATTGGTAGTCGCGGGCAGGAAAATTAAACGGCACGGGACCATCGGCGATACCGTCGAGAAACTGGCGCGCACGCGGGTCGGGGTTTGCCCGCAGCTCAGACGGGGTACCCTGAGCGATAACCTGCTGATCAGCTACAATATAAGCATAATCAGCAATACTCAATACTTCGGGAACATCGTGCGAAACCACGATACAAGTCACCCCCAGCGCGTGGTTTAATTCATCAATAAGTTTTACCAGCACGCCCATCGCAATAGGGTCTTGCCCGCCAAAAGGTTCATCAAACATGATCAATTCCGGATCCAGGGCAATGGCACGCGCCAAGGCGGCGCGGCGTGCCATGCCGCCAGAGAGTTCGGCAGGCATAAGGGATGCCGCACCGCGCAACCCCACCGCTTCAAGCTTCATCAACACGGTGCTGCGCAAAATGACTTCCGGCAGACGCGTATGCTGGCGCAGCGGGAACGCCACGTTTTCAAACACGTTGATATCGGTGAATAGCGCACCGGACTGGAACAGCATACTGATTTTTTTTCGCACCTCATATAAACGGCGGCGCGACAAGGCGGGAATATTATCGCCATCAAACCAGATTTCGCCGCTATCCGGCGGCAATTGCCCGCCAATCAAGCGTAACAGGGTAGTCTTACCGATACCAGACGGCCCCATAATAGCGGTAATCTTGCCGCGCGGAACCTGCAATGAAATGTTATCAAAAATGGGTCGGTCGCCGCGGCGAAAACTCAAACCGCGAATGTCGACCAAATGCTCAGCCTGATTCATGTTGTCACTACCCATTGCATCCTCGCCCAAACCCATTGCCTATATACCCTTTATCTTTCAAGCTGCAGATGCGTTGACTGCACTCGTTCACCCGAATCACTTACCGATGTAAGCTCATCGGGATTCTCTCCCTTGCCGCCTTCCTGCCGCTCGAAATCTATCGGGTAGACCTTTATCTTTCAAGCTGCAGATGCGTTGACTGCACTCGTTCACCCGAATCACTTACCGATCTCGACATCTAGTGGAGATAGATAGTAAAGCAATGGGACCGATTCATCGAACTTTTACCCCCAATTGCCTTGCCGAGGGCTAAGATACGCAAACTCACCGACATTTTACTTTTGTGCCGCAGACAGTCAAAATTAGATCTTGGCGCCTTTGCCCACGCCAAGCCTGACTCATTCCGGTAACCACGATGGCGCCGATAGCCCAGGATTTCTTAGTAATCAAGGACTTTACATGCTTTTTTCCACGTCATTATTAATTATCGGCCTTATTCTACTGGTTTATGGCGCGGATAGATTGGTTTACAGTGCTGCCATCATCAGTCGTTCGCTGGGGGTACCGCCATGGCTCATCGGTTGTACCATTGTGGCGTTCGGCACCTCAGTGCCCGAAATGCTGGTTTCGGTCACCGCGGCACTGAATCATCAAATCGATATGACCGTGGGCAATATCATCGGTTCCAATATTACCAATATATTACTGATAGTGGGGGGGGCGGCGCTGGTTAAGCCGATCACCTTCCATTCGGATATTGTCCGGCGGGAACTGCCGCTCATGTTAGTGGCAACGGTACTGTGCGGCCTGGTACTGGCAGATCACACCTTGAGCCGGGTGGATGGTATGATATTGTTACTGGCTGCGGTGGGTTACGTGGCCGCCGTAGTGCGTATCTCACGCCCGGCGCTGTGTGATGGTAGCGACAGTTTGACCCGCGAGCAGTTGGCGGAGCTGCCTTCGGACAGCAGTAATACCGTCGCGGTGTTGTGGTTGGCCCTGGCGTTTATCATCATGCCCATATCCGCCCATATCGTGATCGATAATGCCAGCGTGCTAGCGCGCCACCTGGGTGCCAGCGATCTGGTTATCGGCCTCACGGTAGTGGCGGTGGGGACCAGCCTGCCAGAGCTGGCTACCGTTATCGCCGGCGCGCTTAAAGGTGAAAACGATATTGCCCTTGGCAATCTCATCGGCTCGAATATTGTAAACAGTGTTATGGTGCTGGGCGTTCCGGCGCTGCTCTCTCCCGGCCCGTTCAATCCGCTGGCGTTTACCCGAGATTACTGGGTAATGCTGGCCGCCAGCGTGGTATTGATGCTTTTTTGTCTGGGAAAGCGCCGCAGAATCGGTTCCGCCATGGGCGCTCTGTTATTATGTGGATTTGCCGCCTATCTGACGGTGTTGTTTATTTAGCCCGGACATAAAACCGGGTACCTCAGGATGAATTTATGTCACATATATCATTAGCGCCGGATTTCGATTTTCCGGCCGCCGGTAAGAGAGTCCTCGCGGACGAGCGTGCAGGGTTGGCGCAACTAGATCAATATATCAATGATGATTTTCGTCGCGCCTGTGAAAAAATATTCTACTGCAGCGGCAAAGTCGTGGTGATGGGGATGGGCAAATCGGGACATATCGGCCGTAAAATGGCGGCAACGTTCGCCAGTACCGGCACTCCGTCCTTTTTTGTCCATCCTGGCGAAGCGAGCCACGGCGACTTGGGGATGGTATCCCCTCAGGACGTGATCATTGCGCTGTCCAATTCCGGTGAATCCGATGAAGTGCTGGCGTTGATCCCGGTGCTCAAACGCCAACATATTCCATTGATTTGCATGACCGGCAATCCAGAAAGCACCATGGGCAAAGCGGCGGATATTCATATCTGCGTCCATGTCCCGGTGGAAGCCTGTCCACTGGGCCTGGCACCGACCACCAGCACCACCGCCGCGCTGGTGATGGGTGATGCATTAGCGGTGGCGCTGCTACAAGCCCGTGGTTTCACCGCCGAGGACTTTGCGCTTTCCCATCCCGGCGGTGCCCTTGGCCGCAAGCTATTGCTACGGGTATCCGATATCATGCATAACGGCGATGATATTCCGCTCACGCGGCGCGATGCCACACTGCGTGATGCGTTATTGGAAATGACCCGCAAAAGCCTCGGTATGACGGTTATCTGCGATGAGCAGCGCAACATTGAAGGTATTTTTACTGACGGGGACTTGCGCCGGGTGTTTGATATGGGCATTGACCTCAACCAGGCGCGAATCGCCGATCTGATGACCCCCGGCGGCATCCGCGTCATGCCGACTATCCTGGCGGTAGATGCACTGAATTTAATGCAGTCACGCCACATCACTTCGGTGCTGGTGGCGGACGGGAACCGGCTGGTAGGCGTGGTGCATATGCATGATATGCTGCGGGCCGGGGTTATTTGATAAGGAAAACGTCATGCAAGATATACCACGCCATAATGGGCCCAGTATAGCGACCTGTTACGGTCCGGTCGATTCGCGGGTATTGCACAGTGCCGCCAGTATCCGTCTGCTGATTTGCGATGTGGACGGCGTGCTGTCTGACGGCCTGATTTATCAAGGTAACCACGGCGAAGAGCTAAAAGCGTTTAACGTGCGCGACGGCTATGGGATTCGCTGCTTACTGACAACGGGTATCGAGGTCGCTATTATTACCGGCCGATCCGCCAAACTCGTGCAAGATCGTTGCAAAACGCTGGGTATTAGCCACCTTTATCAGGGCCAATCGGATAAGCTTTTGGCCTTTGAGTCCCTATTAGGTAAACTGTCCTTAACAGCCGATCAGGTTGCGTATATCGGCGACGATCTGATTGATTGGCCGGTCATGGCGCGAGTCGGATTAAGCGTCGCCGTAGCCGATGCTCACCCGCTGCTGCTGCCCAGAGCTGATTACGTAACACGGATTGCCGGCGGACGCGGCGCGGTGCGCGAAGTATGCGATCTGGTGCTATTGGCACAAGGCAAGCTTGAGGATGCCAAAGGGCAGTCGGTATGAGCAAAATAAAAATAGGGATTACCGTACTGCTGCTATTAGTGGCATTGGTGTTAATCGGCCTCAATCTGACGGGTACGCATAGCGAGACGTCTCAGGTGGTAACCGACACCGGCGAACCCACCTACCAAAGTCAGCATACCGTCACCCTGGTATATAACCCGGTGGGTGGATTGAACTATAAGCTGGTTGCCGAGCACGTCCAGCAGTTTGCCGTAGAGCAAGTCACCTGGTTTACCCGGCCGGTGGCGACAATGTACGATGAGAACAAGATTGCAACCTGGACGGTCAGATCCGATCGTGCCAAGCTGACCAATGACAAAATGCTGTATTTGTATGGCCATGTCGAAGTCGATAGTCTGACCGACACCTCGCAATTACAACATATCAGGACGGATAATGCGGTGGTCAATCTTGTTACGCAGGATGTCTCCTCTGATGACGAAGTGACATTATCTGGCATCGGATTTAGTTCCAAGGGCATGAAAATGCGCGGAAATTTACGAAAAAAGACGGCTGAACTGCTTGATAAGGTTAAAACCTCTTATGAAATCCAAAACAAAAAATAATATTTACCGTATTGTTACCGCTGGCGCACTGCTGCTGGGTTGCGCCAACGCGCTGGCGCTTACCGGCGATACCAATCAGCCGATTAAGATCGATTCCGCACAGCAGTCCGTGGATATGCTGACCAATACCGTAACCTTAACCGGTTCGGTGATTGTCAAACAAGGTTCCATCGATATTCGGGCGGATAAAGTCGTTATTACCCGCCCCAACGGCGAACAGGGCAAAGAAGTGGTGGAAGGTTTCGGTAATCCGGTCACCTTTTACCAGCTCCAGGACAACGGTAAACCGATCAAAGGCCACGCGCAGAAAATCCGCTATGAGGTGGCCAACGATTTTGTCGTTTTGACCGGAGACGCTTATCTTGAACAGCTGGACAGCAGTGTTAAAGGCGACCGGATAACCTATTTGGTGAAAAAACAGCAAATGGAAGCCTTTAGCGATAAGGGTAAACGGGTCACCACCGTACTGGTGCCTTCCCAGTTGCAGAATAAACAGCCGGCAAAGGCCGCGTCGTCACCCAAATCCGGCAATCAATAAGAGTAACCGAGCCTATGGCAACATTAATCGCAGAAAACCTGGCCAAAGCCTATAAAGGCCGCCACGTAGTGGAAGACGTCAGCCTTAAGGTCAACTCAGGGGAGATTGTGGGGCTACTGGGTCCGAACGGCGCGGGCAAAACCACCACGTTTTATATGGTGGTGGGTATCATCCAACGTGACGCCGGGCGCATTATCATCGATGACGAAGATATTAGCCTCTTGCCGCTGCATACCCGCGCCCGGCGAGGCATTGGCTATTTGCCGCAGGAAGCGTCGATTTTCCGGCGCCTGAGCGTGTATGATAATCTGATGGCGATCTTGCAGATCAGAAACGACATCAACGCCGCGCAGCGTGAAGACCGCGCCAACGCACTGATGGAAGAGTTCCATATTGCCCACCTGCGTGACAATCTTGGCCAATCGCTATCAGGCGGGGAACGTCGGCGGGTGGAAATCGCTCGCGCCCTGGCGGCCAACCCTAAATTTATCCTGCTCGATGAACCCTTCGCCGGTGTAGATCCCATTTCCGTGATCGATATTAAAAAAATCATTGAGCATTTGCGCGATAGCGGACTCGGCGTATTGATTACCGACCACAACGTGCGCGAGACGCTGGACGTCTGTGAGCGCGCCTATATTGTCAGCCAAGGGCATCTTATCGCCCATGGTACACCGGCTGAAATACTGCAGGACGAGCAGGTGAAACGGGTTTATCTGGGCGAAGAGTTCCGCCTCTGATAAGGTGTCCTGATGTGAAAGGCCGATAAGGTTAATTGACGTATTATATGAAGCAAGGTTTGCAACTCAGGTTTAGTCAGCAACTGGCAATGACTCCACAATTACAACAGGCAATTCGCTTGTTGCAATTGTCTACGCTTGAACTCCAGCAGGAAATACAAACTGCACTGGAAAGCAATCCTTTGCTTGAGCAAACTGATGTCCATGAAGAAATAGAGGCCCAGGAAACCCCTGATAGCGAGTCGCTCGATACCCGCGAAGCGATGGAACAAAAGGATATGCCGGAAGAACTGCCGCTGGATGCCACTTGGGACGAGATGTACTCAGCGGGCACACCATCCGGTACCGGCACCGATTATCGCGATGAAGAGCTGCCGGTTTACCAGGGTGAGACCATCCAGACCCTGCAGGATTACCTGATGTGGCAAGTGGAACTGACGCCATTTTCCGATACCGATATTGCCATCGCCACCTCGATTGTTGACGCGGTAGATGAAACCGGTTATCTCACCGTGCCGCTGGAAGATATTCTCGAGTGTATCGGCGACGACAGTGTGACCATGGACGAAGTAGAAGCCGTGCTCAAACGAGTACAACGTTTCGATCCGATCGGCGTGGCAGCGCGGGATTTACGTGATTGCCTGTTAATCCAGCTGTCTCAGCTATCGAAGGATTTCCCCTACATCAATGAAGCCCGACTGATTGTCAGTGACTACCTTGATCTGTTGGCCAGCCATGATTTCCGCACCCTGCTGCGCTCCACCCGGTTAAAGGAAGAGGCGTTGAAATCCGCCATGGCGCTGATTCAGTCGTTGGATCCGCGGCCAGGTCAATCCATCAACACCACGGAATCACAGTATGTGATCCCTGACGTGTTGGTACGCAAAGTGCACGGTCGCTGGACGGTGGAGCTTAATACCGACAGCGTGCCCACACTGAAAATCAACCAGCAATACGCCGCCTTGGGCAATACCATACGCAACGACTCGGACGGCCAGTTTATCCGCAGTCATTTACAAGAAGCGCGTTGGTTGATCAAAAGCCTGGAAAGTCGTAATGATACCCTGTTGAAAGTGACCCGGTGTATTGTGCAGCAGCAGCAAGCCTTTTTCGAACAAGGTGAGGAATTTATGCGCCCGATGGTGCTGGCGGATATTGCCCAAGCGGTGGAAATGCATGAATCGACAATATCCCGCGTCACCACACAAAAGTATTTACACAGCCCACGGGGCATTTTTGAACTTAAGTATTTTTTCTCCAGTCACGTGAATACCGAGGGGGGAGGCGAAGCCTCTTCCACGGCCATTCGGGCCTTGGTGAGAAAATTAATTGCCGCAGAAAACCCGGCAAAGCCGCTTAGCGATAGTAAGTTAACAACCCTGCTATCCGATCAGGGAATCATGGTGGCGCGGCGCACCGTAGCAAAATACCGAGAGTCTTTGTCCATCCCGCCGTCAAACCAGCGTAAACAATTGGTTTGACCTATACAGAGAAGGAAGACACTATGCAGCTGAATATTACCGGACAGCGTGTTGAAATTACTGATGCTTTGCGTGATTTTGTGACCTCGAAATTTGCCAAACTGGAACAGTACTTTGACCGGATCAATCAAGTTTATATTGTTCTGAAGATTGAAAAAGTCCAGCAAATTGCCGAAGCGACGGTGCATGTCAACGGTGGTGAACTACACGCAACGTCGGAGGCGCAGGATATGTATGCCGCCATCGATTTGTTGATCGACAAGCTGGCACGTCAGTTGAACAAACATAAAGATAAGCTAAAGCAATACTGAATTGATTGTAGCCATCATCGCTACGAAACCTCACATCGGCTCATTATATATACCCGATAGATTTCAAGCGGCAGGCAGGCGGCAAGCGAATGACAAATCTGTCTGGAACAGATTTGAACAGCGCCTGCGCTGGCCCGAGGGCTGAGCCTCAGGATGAGGCTCATAAGCCCCGATAAGCTTACACTGGTAAGTGATTCGGGTGAACGAGCGTAGCCAACACACCTGCCACTTAAAAGATGAAGGGAATGCCGGTGACACAGCGCCTAAGTGAAATGAAATGACTAACGATACAGCAATGCAAATCAATACGGTGCTTAGTATAGAATGCACCCGCGGTTCCATTCACTGCCAGAGCAAAAAACGCGCACTGGAAATCATCAGTGAATTGGCTGCCAAACAACTCAATTTGGCGCCGCAGATGATATTTGACGCCGTATTGACCCGTGAACGCATGGGAAGTACCGGTATCGGCAATGGGATCGCGATTCCACATGGCAAGCTGGAAGAGGATACCTTGCGCGCCGTGGGCGTGTTTATTCGCCTGGAGCAACCTATCCCTTTTGATGCTATAGACAATCAGCCGGTGGATTTGCTGTTTGCTTTATTGGTGCCGGCAGAGCAGTGCAAAACCCATTTACATACCCTGTCGCTGGTGGCCAAACGTCTGGCCGATAAGACGGTTTGTCGCCGCCTGCGCGCGGCGCAGAGCGATGAAGAGCTTTATGCAATTATGACGGAAACGGATACGGAGATGCAAGACGGTCCTGGTACCCTGTAGCATCCGCGTTGCGGGCTGGCGCCTGTAACTATAACAATAGCGGGTATAACGAGCTGGGCGTGATCGATGCCTGTGCCATACCGGGGAAGGATTGGCGTGTGAAAAGATGTGGACGCCAATAGGTCAATAAACATGCCAGGGGAGTCGTCATGGTACTGATGATTGTCAGCGGTCGGTCCGGTTCAGGGAAATCGGTTGCGTTGCGCGCGCTGGAAGATATGGGGTTTTATTGCGTCGATAATTTGCCGGTGGTATTGCTGCCGCAATTGGCCAATACCCTAGCGGATCGCAATATTTCCGCTGCGGTCAGCATTGACGTGCGCAATATGCCCGAGTCACCGGAAGTGTTTGAACATGCCATGAGCAGCCTGCCGGAATGTTTTTCACCCCAGTTGCTGTTTCTGGATGCCGAACGCAATACTCTCATTCGGCGCTACAGCGACACGCGTCGTCTGCACCCGTTATCGAGTAAAAACCTGTCGTTGGAAAGTGCCATCGATGAGGAAAGCGAACTGTTGGAGCCACTGCGTTCCCGGGCCGATTTGATTATCGATACGTCGGAAATGTCAGTGCATGAGCTGGCTGAGATGCTGCGCACCCGACTGTTGGGCAAACGCGAACGCGAACTGACCATGGTGTTTGAATCCTTTGGCTATAAGCATGGACTGCCGATTGATGCGGATTACGTGTTTGACGTACGCTTTTTACCCAACCCGCATTGGGACCCCAAGCTGCGGCCGATGACCGGACTGGACAAACCGGTCATGGCGTTTCTCGATCGCCATACCGAAGTGCATAATTTTATCTACCAAACCCGCAGCTACCTGGAATTATGGCTGCCGATGTTGGAAACCAACAACCGTAGCTACCTGACCGTGGCGATTGGCTGCACCGGTGGCAAGCACCGCTCGGTGTACGTGGCCGAACAGTTGGCCGATTATTTCCGCTCGCGCGGCAAGAACGTACAGTCTAGACACCGCACCTTGGAAAAGCGCAAATCATGACGGTCAAACAATCGGTGGAAATCAAGAATCGCCTCGGAATGCACGCCCGCCCGGCAATGAAGTTATTCGATTTAGTGCAGAGTTTTGACGCCGAGGTACTGTTGCGCAATGACAGCGGCACCGAAGCGGAAGCCAGCAGCGTCATCGCCCTGTTAATGCTCGACTCGTCCAAAGGCAGATTTATCGAGGTGGAAGCCACGGGTCCGGACGAGAATCAAGCGCTGGCGGCAGTCATCGAGCTATTCAACGCCGGCTTTGACGAGGATTGATTACGCCCGGCTCAGGCTGTCGATGGCTACCGCTTTAAAGTCGGCAAAGCTGCCACTGTCGCGCAGGCGTGGCATAGAGCGTTCACGCACAAAGGTCACAAACAGCTCATAGATCGCCATAGCCTCTTCGTAATCGGTCTTATTGATCGCCAGCAGAAAAATCACATAAGCCGTTTCATTATCTCCCCAAGCAACACCTTGAGGCGCCAGAATGGTATAAATTACCGTCTGTCGCGCCAGCAGTCCTAGCGAATGCGGCAACGCGATCCCTTCACCCAGCATAGTGCTAACGATGGCTTCCCGCTCCACCACCGAGGGATAAAAATTTTTCTCCACCACACCTTCGCGCTTTAGCTGGGCGCAAACCTGTTTAAACAATGCTTGCTGGGTCATTGGCTGATGAACAATCATAAAGTGTTTATCGGCAAAAAATTTTTCCAGCATATAGGGACGGGTACGGTCCACCAGAACCAGCTTGCCCAGTTGTTCCAGCTGGTAGTCACTGGGGAAGGGTGCCAGTACCATCACCGGCTTATTCTTTTCCGCTAGCCTGACGGTTGAAATAACAAAATCTTCCTCCAGGGCTGGCAATGTTTCATATTCCCGCAACGAGATAACCTGGGTAATGGCAATTTGTGGATATTTGCGCGTTAGCATCGCCTGGATCATGCGTACCGTAGAGTTCCCACTGTCACACACCAGCAACACCTGGGGGTGGCGTTGATAACCAATATTGTAATGACGCTCCAGACCGACGCCGATATGCAACACCAAATAACCGATTTCATTTTCGCTAATCACATATGGGGTATATTTACCCCAGCTGTTCACCGCCGCCAGCGTCACATCATAGGCCATGGGATAATGCTGTTTAATATTGGCCAGCAACGGATTGGGGATGGTGATTTGATAGCGCACCCGGGTGATCATGGTCTTGATATGGGTCAGCAGATCGGCGCGCAGTTGGCTGTCGTTTTGCAGGTCATAGTTATAATGGGTATTGATGTAGCTCAGCAGGTAATCCACCAGCGTTTCGTCATCGTCAGCGTTAATGGCCGAAGGATTGATGTCCTGCACCCGGCGGGCAGCAATATGAATACACAGGTAATTACGCTCCGCCGCCGAGAAACCTTTACCGGTTAACGGTTCAATCAACCGCGCCAATTGCGCCGAGGTGACTTTACTCTGTTCGTCCACCTCTTCTACCGGGAACTCCGGTAGCGGGTAGCCCGCCTGAATCCGTTTGATCGCCACCGAGCAGTAAAGCGCCAGGTATTGTTCCCCCTCGTCGGTTAATTTTATGCCACCGACGCCCAGACTTTGATGCCAAGACGGCGTCAACTGGGCCAGGATGTCAAACGGCAGCCCCCCGCTCGCCAACAGATAGCTGTCGCGCTCATCGAGCAACGACGCATACATGATATCGGTCAGGCAGACGCGGATCGCGGCTTCTTTGCCAAACAGCTTCATGCCGTGTCGCGGCTTGGTTTCAATGCTCAGATCGTAACGGGTTAAACGATCGCGGACCTCCGCCATGTCGCTTTGCAAGGTACCGCGGCTGATGTACCACTCATCGGCCAGATCCTCCATTTTGCAAGCATAGGCCGAATTCAGAAAACGAACCATCAGCGCCGTAATACGTTCGGCGCTGGAACGTGGCGAGCGATTACGGCGCGGCACCTGCTGGCGCAGCGTCGCAAAGCGCGGTTCATCGTCGATATTGAGCTGGTAGCCGCTGCCCCGATTGAGCACCAACTGCGAGCCATAATCGGTCAGAATGGCGTTCAGCGCATGGATATCGGCCCTTACTGTGCGGGTCGATACGTTAAACCGTCTGGCCAGTTCTTCCTGCGGCAGCGATTCCACCAGTAGAGCGTCAAACAGGCTGGCTAATCGCTGATTAGGGAATCTTACCATGAGTTATTGCACCTGATGTTTAACCATTGCCAGCAGCCGCGCCACATCCTGCGGGCGGGTGTTGCCAGTGGTTTTATCAATGATCGAACTGTAAATATGTGGAATGATTTTTTTGACCCCGGCATCCAAAGCGATCTGTAAGATCGTTGGAAAGTTCTCCAGATCGATACCCCCGGTAGGTTCCAAATAAAAATCATCGCGCGCGCAGGCCTGAGCGATAGCCCGATATTCGTCTACATGATCCAGCCCGCCCATGGGGAAAAATTTAATCGAACTGCCGCCCATATCCTTTAACAAGGCGATGGCGGTCTCAATGGGGACAATGCCGTCAGGGGACTTGGCGCTCAGCGGGCCGGTGGAAATTTTCACCATGCCAACCCGGCCGGTGGGGGAAACCAGTCCATTGACCAGGGTGTTGTGCTGGCCCAGCAACGCCCGACTGGCGCCGACACCGGTAAATACCTGATTGACATGCTGCGGTTGCACCGCACCGACGATATGGCTAACCATAACCGACTGGCCGGGGTCGCCAGCGCCCAAACCGACCGACAAGGCGTTGCCGATGAGCTTAGCATACGCGAGCATATCCTCAATGGCACTGGCAACATCCGGGTAATTCTTTGACAACACGCCCACCAGCACATGACCTTCGGCCGCCTGGTGCACAGCCACGGCATTCTCCTTCGACCCGGCCAGGACATTCAGGCAGACGCGGTCGTGATAATAATCGGGAGTTAATTTCATGAACGGGGTCCTGTAGCTAATGCTTTGATGCGTAAAAAGATGGTATCGAGCTGTGCAGCACTTACGCTGCGCACATCCACTTCGATAATAGCGTCGTTGGCTTTATAGCCACGAAAGTAAATGGCCGGATCACCCTGTTTCAACGCGCTGACAATGTCGAGTGTGGTCATGCCGAACCGTGGCTCATCAAAATGAATTTCCGCACGGGCAATATCCCTTCCGGCGCTATCCCAAACGTCACGGGCAGTGATTCCGGTCAATCCGTTAAGTTGCTCAATAAACGGCGTCATTTTTTCCACCAGTGCGCGCCCGGTCTCTTTCTCTCGCACCAGATAACTTTCGATCGCTTGGGTAAGGCCAAGAATACCTTCCTTACCAATTTTCATTGCCCGGCCGATCCCCTTTCCCTGGTGTTTTACCCAGGCAACCGGTTGGCGTTTGCCAATAACCAATCCGCTGGTAGGCCCTTCCAGAGCTTTGGCACCGCTGTAAATCACCAGGTCGGCGCCTTGACGATAATATATCGCCAAATCTTCTTCGGCAGCAGCATCGACAATCAGCGGCAACTGATGTTGATGCGCCACGGCGGCGGCCTGCTCGACGCTTAACATGCTTTTTTGTACGCAATGGTGTGATTTGATATACATTACGGCGGCCGTTCGCGGGGTAATTACCGCCGCCAACTGCTCGGGGGAACACTCATTGGCGTATCCAGCTTCAACCACCTTGCCGCCGCCCAACGCCACCATGGTGCCTACCGGCGCACCAAAATTAACGTTATGTCCTTTTGGCAGCACAATTTCATGGGGTACATCAAGCGGCGCATTATGCAGATTCACCAACAGATCCGCGTCATCCTTCACAATCACCGCTGCCACCGACTGGGCAATACCCGCTGAGGCGCAAGATACCACCACTGCGCTCTCAACGCCTAACAAACCGGCCAGATAGTCGCCGGTTTTATCCACCAAATCCTTTATTTCAAAAAAATGATTAAGGCCAAGGTTAACCGCCTCCACCACATCGCTACGGGGCGTGGATACGCCCAGAATAGTCATTCGGCCCGAGGCGTTGATCACGTGTTTGAGCTGGTATTTTTCATAAATTGAAGACATGGGATAATTTTCCTTCGTCCGTTAACAGACATTCGCCACCTACCACCGCAGCCAGAGGCACGAATCGCCGTTGCCCGCCGACCGAGACGCCTTCGGCATCGGTAAACACACAGGGCTCGGTGCTAAAATCAAATAGGGTTAAATCGGCGTCATGGCCGGGTTCCAAGCGCCCTTTGTGCGTTAATCGCAGCGCGGTCGCGGCATGGAGGGTGACACAATCAATGACCTGGCGTGACGTCATACCCAGGGTTAGAAATTTTGACATTACCGCCGCCAGGCTGTGAACCGGCCCGTCAATGCGATTGCGGCAATAAATATCCGAACTGATGGTATTGGGATACACCCCCTGCGCAATAGCAAGCCTCGCCACCTCAAAACTAAAGCTGGCGGTGCCATGGCCTACATCCAGGTGTACACCGCGCTTCAACGCGCGTCGTACCGACGCACGCAACTCACCCGCCGCCGTCAGGATACGATTGGGTTTGCCGTTATAGCAGTGGGTAATAATATCGCCCTCGGTAAGCAGTTCGGCGATAGTACCTAAATCCGGTGGATTATTGCCAATATGCACCATCAGCGGCAAATCACCATTGGCCCGCTGGATCATTTTGGCTCGTACCAACGGTTTGACGCCATTGGCACCCACGACACTGCTGCTGATACGCGCCTTGAGACCAATGATAAAATCAGGATGGCGGGCAATGGCTTCACCCGCCAATGCCATGTCGATACGCGACATATCAGCCAGTTCATCCTGGGTAACAATGCCGGTACGGGCAATATTCAACAGCGCGAATACCCGAGTTTTTGCCACGCGGGTCAGACGGTAAAAGTCATCAATATGGTCAGCGCCGGTGCTCCCGGCATCCACCACCGACGTCACACCGCCGGCGACGCCCACCCGATCAGGCTCATCATGATAGATAGGTGAAGCTGGGTAGCAGTGAACGTGGGAATCAATCCAACCGGCGCTGACATAACAACGGCCGCCGAGGTTGATCTCATGTCGGGCCGGGGCCGAGATAGCGCCGATGGCAGCAATGCGACCATTCTGGATGGCAATATCGATAAGCGTATTGTCCACCCGTTTGGCTTGCTTGATGATCACGTCATATAGGGTTGTCATCATTTCTCCTGACGTTGCCTGGCCGCCGCCCCGCAAGACGTGGCCAAGTGCTAAGGTACGATCTTGCCCGTCGACACCGGGTCGGCGGGCGCAGCAATCCTAGCCGATAGCCACTGGGAACAACGCGCCCAGCAACATCGCGCCGAGAATGGCACCGCCGGTGATAGGTTTATTCCACAGATAAAACAGTAGCGCCCCGGCCAACGAACCCAGGCCGATGGGGATAGACGCGCCAATAGCGGATAAGATAATCAGCGGACCAAGAAAACGCCCTGAAGTATTACCGGCGCCCATCATGACATCTGCGCCGTAGGTGGAGCTGGTTTGACTAATAGTGAATTTGCGCGCCAGAACAATCAGTCCGCCAATCAACAAACCTAGCACCATGCCGGTGGCCAGGGAGGCGGCAAAATTTTGCAAAGGAAACACGATGCCAGCGCCGAGCAATAGCGCCGGAATACCCAAACCGACGCCGGTTTGCAACGCCCCGCCGATATCCAAAATACCTACCAGCGAACCTTCAATGATGCGCGCAAACAGAAAACTGGCACCGAACGCCGCCACCGCACCATACACGCCGGTGTCGATCCCGGTGCGTAGCATGGCGACAAACGCCACTTCATTAAACGCTCCGATGCCATACAGGTAATACATATGGGTACCGGCAAAAATACCGGCCGACAGTATGCCGACAAAAATCGGGAACGACCAGTCGGCATACCAAAAGCCGCGTTTTGTTGCTTCCATTATCTGGCTCCTCGGAAAGTTATTTACCGCTCAGGGTGTTATGGATAGTGTCCAGCCAGACGGGAACGCCCAGACTAAACGACTGCAAAGCTTTCATATCAAAACCACGGAAGAAACCGCTTAGCACAAACAGGGCGATTATCGCCGCCATCATAATGCCGGTAATTTTATTCCAGCCACCCTCTTCGACACCCTTACCAATCAATATACCCAACACCAGTCCAGGCACGGCGTTACCCATGATAAGCTGTGCCAGACCACCAAAAATCGTGGCCCAAAATCCGGAGCGCTTGCCAGCATCAATGGCCGCCAGCCAGAAAATAACCGGCATCACGGTGTTGACCAGGATATTGGCGGCAGGTACCAGGACCTTAACTGCAGTAACCTGCAGCGCGGCCGGCACGGCAGACGCGGTGGAGTTCAAAAACGCCACGACCAGCATCCCAATGATGCTACAGGCGATGGCCATACGTTTCGGATCGTGCATGGTCTCGCTAAGCTGCCGATTTTTAATCATCAGCGCCGCTGCGCCCCAGTGCGGAATGATGCGATGATCGACGTCTTGCGTAAACGCCCCGGCAGCGACTGATGAAGCCCAAGCGTTAAAGAAAAATCCCAGGCCAAAAGAGAAATGAGAAGCGGGATCGCCTTCGCAGGAATTCAATTCTCCCAACGTACGAAACGCACCCATGCCCTGGACGGTTGGCGCATGGAACATGCGCGCCGCACCGGCACCCACGCCAAAGCCGACGAATCCGCCGATAATGAGCGATTTTATTAAGATTATAAGGAACATCGGATTATCCTTTCATTATTACCCACGGATCAGCGCAGGATAAATGGAACTTTTTCGGTATCTATCATGGTGATACTGACGGTAATATCCAACACCACGCTATAACGTTTTTTTTCCCGAGGGAGAAAGAAAAAAAGAAATTTCTCGGTGGTACTATGCTCTTCCGCCATAATGATTTTCACGTCCTCCGGTTCAATGCGTAATAACACGTAACCGGTTGATTTCAGTACCACGGATTGTACTTTGCTCAGGGCTGCAGCAAAGGCGCTATTTTTTGTTTCACCGTTTCCCGCCACCTGCACGGTTAAAACTGATTGCTGTTTCATCAGGCGCTGCCATATTTTTTTATCCAGGTTTCTACTAATTTCTGACCCAGTTCTTCTTTATCCATAAAACCGAAACCCAGAACTTTACATCCTTCCTGAATAGCAGTGACGCCCTCTTCGATAGACCGCATACCGTATTTGGCTTTATAACCGTATTTATTTTGTGCGGTGATGGCACCGGCGCCGCCACTGCCGCAAAATGAGATGCCAAAATCCACTTGTTCACTGTTCATGACATCGCCCAGCCTCATATCCGCCGCCATGCCCGGAACCACAATCGCTTGTCCACCAGCGGTTTCGACGCCTTGTGCCACTTTTTGCCCTTTACCCAATCTATCGCCAATCGCGACTTTGACTTGTGCCATGGTGTATCTCCACTGTGTTTAACGGTTGTTATCTTTGGCAACTTCGAAATGAACCGATAATAAATAGGCTTCCTCAATCGGTAAATTATCCAGTAAATTCACCACTTCTTTTGCCATTTCCATCGAATCCGCCGAAATCTCATCAAATAAACTACTATCCACTTCCGGCAATGGCTCCCCGGTAAGAGAACGCATCACCATGGCCCTGACATGTGAATTCAGCATCTGCTCCTGTACCTGATTGACCTCAATACCTCGGGTTTTAAGCATCACCATGATCGCCGACAACACTTTTTCGAACAGGGTTGCTGATAATAATGCGTGGCGATTCTCTTCGATTGGGGTTACAGCTTTATCGCCCACGATAGACTCCTACGTCGTCCAAAATTAAAAACTGTTTTAGCATGGTCAAAAATGAATGCTGCAACCGGTTTTCAGGATGATTCACCCTAACTTTTGTATTCATGAGTTTCTAGCCGCTCTATTTCCACTTTGAAACGGAAATAATTCGAGGATAAGTGTTCTGCGTCTCATAATAGCCATAAGGTAGGCAAATACACTGCGTATAACGATACACACAGTGAATAGCGTTATTGATATGTTATTGGAAAGGATATTATTTTAAAAAATAGATATAAGTATAACTTATATTATTTGCTATCACATTCAACCCAAAAAATGCCCCAGTGCGGGTTTAAGGTGATGATCTGCACTAACCCGCCTATTGGTGGTTCACCACGCCACCCGCGTGGCATGCAGGCATCCGGCGAAAACCGGCCATTGGATAGTGCCAGTGATAGAGGCAACGAGCGGCCATAACCGCTGCAACCGATGCGCTGACAGGATTGGACAAACCGGTTAGCGCACGTTGGAAAAACCTATATTATGACAATAAAAAATCGTGGTAATCACGCGGTTCAACGCCGGCGTTGAGGATTGATGCTGCGGGTTCAGGCGTTAGGCGTGTTATGTCTTCGGACCAATGGGTCGAGATAACGGCGATCTACCGTTTAGGGCTTGACGTAGGTTACCTGTAGTTGCTGCTTTTTTATATGCCTTAATTCTGAAAAAGTGATGGGTTCAAACACGCTACCCATGCCGGTAAAGTCGTTTTTTCCCTGCCAATTCTTCTTATTTGATATAGCGGTGATATTATTTTTTAAATCTGGATCATAAAGGAATTCAATTCCACCAAATTCATTTTTTATTTTAGCAAAAAAATCGAGACTTAACTTACTCAATTTTCTTACCCGTGCAGTGTAAATAGCATGTTCTATAACATAATAAACCATACCAGACATAGGTTTAGCTTTAATTTCAGCCAACCGTCTATGCCCCACCTCGTCGTTTTCTAAAAAGCAAGAATAGACATCCTTCATCATTTCTTCAAACTTTGTCTCTTGTGATACACTTTTGGCCATTATTCTACATAACGTATAATCAATCATTGAGTATTGGTTGTTCTTTAAAAAAAAATCGTTTACATAGGTCTTTGATTTTAACACCCGTGCTTTCATTGACTCACATAACAACAGTTTGCATTGATGTTCTTTTATAAAACAGATGAATCTCGTGGCAATATCTCGCAGTATGTCTTCATTAATGAATGATCTGTAATGCAGTTGTTTTAACTCCGTTTCGTTGATGCGTAGTTCACCCTTTGATATAGACTCAACCGGATGGTTATAAAGGTTAATTGCGATGACTTCCCAAATGCCATGCAAGGTTAATGTCAGTTTTTTAACATTAGCGGAAGACCTGTATCTCCGTATTTCCTCTGAAAACCCATAGACCATGGTGATGTTTTTTGTAAGCGGGGAAGTGTGATTATTTTCTGACAAAGAGTCGCACAAATTAATATTTTTTGACCTGGATAATAAAGAAGGAAAATAGTTATTCATAAATGGGATAAACCCCGATTCCGCAGGTAAAGTTAACAACAAAAGATATGTTATGATTATCATTAAGTTTATTGGCAAATGCAATGCTATTTTTATAGACAGCCTGCGGGGTTATTTATATATTATCACCACATTTATTGTCATATTAATTAATACGCTAGTTATCATTTTGGTTGGGATGTAATACATTATGCTTGGTACCGGCTGCCGATGGCCCGATCGCATTCATGTCATCATAGGGCCACCGCCAGCAAGCCGCGCGAGTCAAGTGCTAGCGACTCGCGACGGCGCGCGCAAGCGATTAACGGAATTTAGCGTGATTTTCGTCGCGGGTTTGCTTAAATTGCTTCGCGACCACCTTCACCTGCGCCACATCACCTTTTGCCGCCAATGCCTGGGCCTGTTCAATCTGGTTGATCAGGTTGGTCATTCCCTGACGGTAATCCTTCATCTTGGGGCCATCAGCCGGCTGTCCTTGCAGTTTCGGCGGCGTGTCCTTGAGCGCGTCCATCGCGGCTTCGTGCATATTCGCCAGGGCTTTTTTCAACGTATCGACATTATCACTCTTCATTACGGTACTGACGTTAGCCGCCAGGATATCCATGTTCTCGCCAAGATCGCGTGCCGACGCCATTAAGGGACTGCTCATCAACAGCGTGAACGACAACATTGCGATTATTTTTATTTTCATGCTGGTGCTTCCTGTTAAATATTGATTTAAATACCGGCTATTTTCATTTCTGACAATAGTACCGATCCACACTGGATATTGCTGCGGGTTTCTATGTCGTCCCCCACCGTAACAATATTGCGCCACATATCCCTTAGATTACCGGCAATGGTAATTTCGCTCACCGGATATTGTATTTCACCGTTTTCGACCCAGAAACCCGCCGCCCCCCGGGAGTAATCACCGGTGATGGCGCTAACACCTTGCCCCATCAGTTCGGTCACCACCAATCCACGATCCATTTTTTTGATCAATGCAGCAAAATCTACCCCCTGGCCGGCGATGCGCCAGTTATGAATGCCACCGGCATGTCCGGTGCTGGTCATGCCCAATTTACGTGCCGAATAACTGCTAAGCAGCCAGGTTTGCAGTATGCCGTCCTTGACGATGGCCCGATCGACGGTGCGTACCCCTTCGCTATCAAAAGGCGAGGATGCCAGGCCTTTAAGCAAATGAGGACGCTCATCAATCGTCAGCCAATCCGGTAAAATCGCTTTACCCAGATCGTCGAGCAAAAAAGTGGCTTTACGATAGACACTGCCGCCGCTAATCGCGCCAACCAAATGGCCAAATAATCCGGAGGCCACTTCGGCGGCGAATAATACCGGCGCATGCATGGTGGCGATTTTACGCGGGTTCAAATGCGCCAAGGTACGCCGCGCACACTCCTCGCCCACCCATTCCGGCGTACGTAAGTCGCTGAATGCCCGACCGATGGTATAGGCGTAGTTCCGCTCCATATTACCGCCGCTTTCAGCAATAACGCTGCTGGAAAGCGAGTGTCGACTGCTATTGTAGCTGGCCAGCATACCGTGGCTGTTACCGTATACTTTGGTGCTGTAGTGACTGTTAAAACTGCCGCCTTCGGTATTGGTGATTCGCTTGTCCGCGTTTAACGCCGCTTGTTCGGCCCGTGCGGCCAGTTCAGCGCCTCGCTCGGCATCCAGTTCCGTTGGATGGAACAGATCCAGTTCAGGGGCATCAAACGCCAATAGTGCTTTATCCGCCAGACCGGAAAAGGGGTCTGGTGACGTGAAGCGGGCGATATCCAATGCTGCGCCAACAGTACGAGCAATAGCGTCCGGACTGAGATCCGTAGAGGATGCGCTGCCTTTACGCTGCTGATAATATACGGTGATACCCAGCGCGCCGTCGCTGTTGAATTCGACATTTTCCACTTCACCATAGCGCGTGCTGACACCGATACCGGTGGTTTTGGTCACCGCCACTTCCGCCGCGTCGGAACCGGCACCCGCCAGTTCCAACGCCTGCGCGACGGCGTTTTCCAATATTTTCCGCTGTTCTGCAACTTGAGTGACTAAATTCATTGGTCCGCCATCATTAAGTAAGTTATCCACCGGATATCGACCTGGCCGAGACCGGACATGATCGGTTTTCGCCGTCAATCGGGCTCAAACCGCAGCTGCAAGGTTGTCATTCCAGTCTATCAGTACGCCTGGCATTTCGCACGGTGTGCGGCAGTATATACCCGTCATCTTTCACGTCGCACCCGCGCTGGCGGTACGGATGCATCTGAATCAGTAGCCGATTTAAGCGCAGCGGGCTCTCTGGCGCGCCGCCGGAATGTGACGCGGATATGATTGACTAACGCATGTTCCACACTGGCGCTGCTACTGTTTATATGGACTTGGAATGAATTTTTAGTGCCATTGATCTTGGTAAATAAAGAGGAATTGCGCACGCTGCCGATTGGCATGATGTTTTTCCAAAATAGGAATACCATCAATATACCGGTATTGATGGCCGGTGCCACGATTGCCATATTACCGCTGGTCGCGATTTTTTTGCTGTTCCAGCGCCGGTTCATAAGTGGTATCACCGAGGGTGCGGTGAAATAATGCCGTTGATCATCCCCCGCAACCTGTTAGGATTAGCCTCTTTTTGAGGAACCGTATCATGAGCAAGCAACCAGAAGACTGGCAAGACGAACAGCCCCAGACACCACCGGTGGATGAAGAAGATGACGAAATCATCTGGGTCAGCAAAAGCGAAATCAAACGCGATGCCGAAGCACTAAAGGTGCTGGGGGTCGAGTTGGTGGAACTGGGTAAGAACGCGCTGGACAAAATTCCGCTCGATGAAGAGCTGCTGGCCGCCATTGAACTGGCCCAGCGCATCAAAAAAGAGGGTCGCCGCCGACAGATCCAGCTGATTGGTAAAATGCTGCGCAACCGCGATGCCCAGCCGATTGAGCAAGCCCTGGACAAACTGAAAAATCGCCATAATCAGCAAATCACCCTGTTCCATAAGCTGGAAAATTTGCGTGATCGTTTGATTGAGTTTGGCGACGAGGCGGTGGATGACGTCATGGCCATCTATCCCGAGGCAGACCGGCAACAGTTACGCTCACTGGTGCGCAATGCACAAAAGGAGAAAATCGCCAATAAACCTGCTAAAACCTCCCGGCAAATTTTCCAGTATCTGCGCCTGGTCGCCGGCGACAAATAACGTCCCAGTCGGAGAACCGGCTGATCTCAGTCCTGCGCCTGCCCAGTCTGCACGGCCTAGCGCAGATTGAAATGCAGTCGTCCGTCCAGTTCTTCTTCCGCCTCGTCAAAGAGCAATATCAATGCGCCAAAGCGGCGTTTTTGAGATGTGCTGAGATGAATAAATTCTATTTCCACGGGTAGCGGCATCCGCTTGGTGACGGTATGCCACAATTCATCCAGATTGGCATCACACGGCTGCGCAAGGGCGAACTGACGGCCAAAATCACGATAGAACGCCGGCAAATCAGGTATCTGTTTAAAATCGAAGGATACTTTGCCCATTTAACGCTCCCCACAAAACAGGTTATCAATTGTCTGCTGCCAACCACACTAGCAGCATGCCATACCTCGGTTATCGGCGATATGACAAAAAGAGTTACCCTAAGTATAGATGCTAAATAATTCGCGCTGCAGGAAGGCGACGGTGCAATCATCGGCAGTGACGGGATTAATCGCTTAACGCATGGCGATAGCGCTGCAGGGTATCCGCCAGGCGTTGCACCGGTTCAGTGACATCGGTTGTAGCTTGATATTGCACTAATTTTTGCTGATAGAGGGTTAACTCGTCAAGTAGACGGTTGAAGTGCTTGCCCCGTCGTAGTTCGTTACGCGCCTGCAATACCCGATCGGCAGTGGCCCGAATCTGCCGATGGAATGCCGAGAGATCAGCGTTAGCGGGGATGTCAGCCATGCGTAGTCGTTGATGGGTAATAATCAGGGTCAGCGCCAGACGGTATTTAGCAATATCCGCCGGGAACAGGGTTAACAATTGAAATAACTGTTGGTATAACGCCGGCAGATGATTCTCCTGCCGCCGGGTTTTGTTGGTAGAGAGTGCGGATACCGCGCCGTACACAAAACGATTAAGTAATACCCGGCCAATGCGCGCCTTAGAACTATCGCGGATCAGCAGTATCACCAACGTCGCCAGCCCACAGCCGACAAGCTGGCCAATGGCACTATCCAAAAAAAAGTTGACCGAGAACGTCATGGGATTGGCCAGCACCAGGACATTAATGGTTCCTGCCAGCGTGCCTAAGCTACCAAGACGGCGTTTTTGTACCTCAATCCCGATGATAAAAGCTAACACCCCTAGCGAAATGCACAGTAACAGCATGCTCTGTTGGGTTGCGGGCATGATCACCATGTAATAGAGTGCGCCAATAGGCAACGCCATGGCCATACCGATCATAAAGTCTTTGCACACCATTAAAGGGTTGGGCAACCGCATGGAGAGCGATGTCACTACCGCTATCATGACCATGCAACTGCTGCCAGAGGTCCAACCGGTCCATAACCAGAACAGGCAGCCCAGCGCAGTGGCCACCCCAGTGCGCAGTCCGTTAATCATGGCGCGGTGTCGTTCAGCTGAGGGCGCGGTGATGATCACCTGGCCGACCAATACCTGTTCTTCGATTTTAGTGATACGGGTATTATTTTTAACCCCTTTCGACAACAGGAGGTAACGGGTGGCGGTTCCCACCCAGGTATACAACGTTTGCGGGGTGTCCTTTGACAGTGTATTGGCGATCGTCTGGCGCATCAGTTTCATGCGTTTATGGATATCGGCCACCGTATCCACTGGCTCATTAAACAGTTCCAGCAGTTGGGGCTTGATAAGATCAGGCCGGCGTTGCAACAGCAAAAAGGTTTCGCAGGCCTGGGTGATAAGCATCAGCGATAATGTGTTCATCGCTCGTAAACGCCGATTGCAGCGCTGCCAATGCGCCGATTCCATCATCAGATTGGCGCGCATGCCGTCAAGGGCAATGGTGAATTTGACCAGATCTCCCCAGGATTTATCGATTTCCTCTTTCGTTGCATTGTTGATACATAGCAGAAACAACCGGTATTGATCCAGCAGCAATTGATCCACGGCCCGGTCGATATCTTTTTTGATGGAGCGCGGTGAAAACAAAATATCCGCCAGGATGGCGCACACGATCCCCATCACGATTTCACTACAGCGCTCAATGGCAAACTGCGGCGTGACCTGGGGCTGGGATTGGATGCTGACGATAATAATCAGTGCGGTATACCCCGCCAGTCCTAATGCATAGGAGTTCTGCACCCGCACCAATGAAGAGATCCACATGCAGGTACCGGTCCAAATGCAGCTCAACAACAACATAACCACCGGCGCACGGATCGTCAGAGTGACGATAACCACGGCGCCAAGACAGCCGATCAGCGTACCGATAATGCGTAGCATGCCGCGATGCCTGATGGCACCGGCAAACGGCTCACCGCCTGCGGCAAACGCGGGACCGGATGCCACGATAGCAGCAGTCAATACTGCCCAGCGCGGCGTTTCCAAGTGGAAATGAAAACCGAGGAACAGCGCCAGCAGGACGGCAAAGGTTAATTTGATCGCAAAGCGACAGCGAAAAAACAGTTGCTGAAACATTAGATTGCCATCCGTTTAGCCAAACTCACGCAGACGATGGATGAGTTTCATCATCGGCGACAAGTGTGTACGATCGCGGCCTCGGCTGCCGGTGACCACCACCGTGGCGGTGGTACCCGCCGGGTAAAGATCGCCTTGCTGTTCATCCAGCCGGATTTTTACCGGCACCCGTTGCGCCAGGCGAACCCATTCAAGGTTGGAATCCACCGAAGCCATACCTTTACTGCCCACCGAGCTACTGCTGCTGGTGACGCCGGCCGCGATGCTGTCCACGGTACCGTATAATATTCGGTCACTGCCCAGCGGCGTGATATCAACGCGGTAACCCGGACGTATGCCGCCCAATTTGGTCTCTTCCATATAGGCCAATAAATAAAAGGAGTTACGTTTCACCAGCGCCACCGAGACGGTACCGCGGGTGATAAATTCACCCGCGTGAACGTTGAGGTTAGTGATCCATCCTTCGGCTGGCGCGCGGATAGTGGTACGATCCAAATCGATCTTGGCAAGATCCCTGGCGGCAATGGCCTTGGCCAGTTGATGTCCGACGGTGACCGAATCATTGCTGGCTTGATCAATCGCCTCTTGAGACATCGCACTGGTGCCCAAACGGAGTCTTCGGCTGGCTTCGCGGCGTTTTTCAGCAACCAACGCCTGGTAATAATCCACATCTGCCTGGGCTTCATCGAGAGCCTGCTGATAGCGCGGTCGGTCGACAACAAACAGGATGTCGCCTTGTTTGACCAATTGGTTGTCACTGACACGCACCTCGGTCAATATGCCGCTGACGTCTGGTGAGATGGCCACCACATCAGCGGTAAATTTTGCATCGCGAGTCCAGGGAGATTCGGTATAAAACACCCAGGCACGGAATATCGCGATGGCGGCAATGAGAACCAGTAGCAGGGTTATCGCGATTCTGATTATTTTTATTGCAACAGTTTTCACAGCAACCTCAAACGAAAAGACAGGAAACCAGATAGAACACACAGCAGTATAAGGCGGTATTAAACAGCGCCGGATGCCACACAACGTCGTAAATGCCCGTCGGTTGAAACAGTCGGCGTAGGAGGAAAAAAAGCGGCATTGAGACCAGTAATTCAAAAAATACCGGCGGAAATGACAGACCGAAAATCACCATAACCGGGAAAAAACCCATGACCTTTTCCTTACCTTTTTTAATAATTGCCAACCGCCAGTGCAGATGAGATTTTGCCGGACAAAGGTCTTCTTAGCCGCGGGCAACGATTGCCAGTGCGTGCTAAGTCAGTATAGAACTCGAGAGGAGGGCCTATGGAGTTTTCCGGCGGAAATAACGTCTTAAGACAGATTGTCTATGACCTATCCAGGATGTTACTGTTTATTTCAAAGTAATAAAGGCAGTAAGGTTGTATAGGCAACGCTACGCTATCTGGCAAACCAACTGCATTATAATAGCCTTTAATACCTGATGTTTTCAATTATATGTGATCTAAATCACTTTTCACTCAGGGTTAACAATGGAAAGACTTAAGCGGATGTTGATTTTCGCCAAAGTGGTTGAGGGTGGCTCTTTTACGTCTGCGGCGCGGCAGTTGCAAATGAGCGTTTCATCCATCAGCCAGACCGTGGCGAAGCTGGAAAACGAGCTGCAGGTGAAGCTTCTTAACCGCAGTACCCGCAGTATTGGCCTGACCGAAGCGGGCAAGATTTATTATCAGGGCTGTCGTCGCATGTTGCTGGAGTTTAATGACGTTCACGAGCAGTTGTATGCGTTTAATAATACGCCGATAGGGACGTTGCGCATCGGCAGTTCGTCCACCATGGCCCATAACGTTCTGGCGGCGATTACCACAGAGATGTTGAAGGAGTATCCGGGGTTGTCGGTGAATTTGGTTACCGGTATTCCCGCGCCGGATTTGATTGCCGCGGGTTTGGATTTGGTGGTGCGGGTAGGTGCGTTGCAGGATTCGAGTTTATTTTCCCGGCGTCTTGGGGCCATGCCGATGGTGGTATGCGCGGCAAAGAGTTATCTGATGACTCATGGTACACCGGAGAAGCCGAGTGATATGGGTAATTTTTCCTGGTTGGAGTATGACGTTAGGCCGGATAGTGAGTTTGAGCTGATCGCCCCCGAGGGTATTACGTTGCATTTGTCGCCGCAGGGCCGCTTTGCCACTAATGATTCACAGACGTTGATCCGTTGGTTGACCGCCGGTGCCGGGATTGCGTATGTGCCGATTATGTGGGTGCTTGATGAGATTAAGCAGGGGAACGTGGAGATTTTGTTTAATCGTTATTTGTCGGATCCGCGTCCGGTGTATGCGGTGTATACCCAGAAGGATAAGTTGCCGTTGAAGGTGCAGGTGTGTATTAACGCGTTGCTGGAGTATTTTAATAATGTGGGGTCGGTGTATCAGGCGTTTCGGCAGGATAATAATCCGTGAGTGTGGTGCGAGGGTGGGCCGGTGTGCGGCTGGGGTGCTGGCCGGTGGGGCAACGGCGTGTGGCGGGTCTAGCGCACCTAGGGGCACTCGGGCGGCCGGGAAACGGCCGCTTCGACCCCAACGGTACGCTCCCCCGCCAGGTGAGTTTGGTGGCCAGTCTGCGGCTGGGGTGCTGGCCGGTGTAGTGTTAGGCGGTGCCGCCGACGGTGAGGTTGTCGAGTTTTAGTGTGGGCTGGCCGACGCCGACCGGGACGCTTTGTCCTTCTTTACCGCAGATGCCGACCCCTTTATCCAGTGCGAGATCGTTGCCCACCATGGAGATTTTTTGCATTGCCTCAATGCCAGAGCCAATTAAGGTTGCACCTTTTACCGGCGTGGTGACCCGGCCTTTTTCAATGAGGTAGGCTTCTGAGGTGGAGAAGACAAATTTTCCCGACGTGATATCAACTTGGCCACCGCCAAAATTGGGTGCGTAGAGTCCGTATTCGACGCTGGCGATAATGTCCTCGGGGGTGGACTTTCCGGCCAGCATGTAGGTGTTGGTCATGCGCGGCATCGGTAGTGCGGCGTAGGATTCCCGCCGTCCATTGCCGGTGGGTGGAACCCCCATTAGCCGGGCATTGAGTTTGTCTTGCATGTAGCCTTTGAGGATGCCGTTTTCAATCAGCATATTGTATTGTCCGGGCACGCCTTCGTCATCGATAGCCAGCGAACCGCGCAAACCGGCCAATGTGCCGTCATCAACGATTGTGCATAGGGGGGATGCGACCAGTTTTCCCATTTGGCCACTGAACACCGAGGTTCCGCGGCGGTTAAAGTCACCTTCCAGGCCATGGCCAACAGCTTCGTGTAGCAATACCCCGGGCCAGCCGGCGCCCAGGACTACCGGCATAGTACCGGCTGGCGCCGCCACTGCAGATAGGTTTATCAGCGCCATGCGCACCGCTTCGCGCGCCCAGCTATCTGCCCGGACTTCACCATCAACGGTTGCCAGGAAAAAATCATAACCGAAGCGTCCGCCGCCGCCGCTGGAGCCGCGTTCGCGTTTGCCGTCTTGTTCTACCTGAACACTGATGGAAAGCCTGACCAGCGGTCGAATATCAGCCGCCAGGGTACCGTCGCTGGCCGCGATCAAGACTTGTTCATAAACCCCAGACAGGCTGGCGTTGACTTCCTGTACGCGTTTATCAGTGGCGCGGGCCACCTGGTCAACCCGGTGCAGTAGGGCTATTTTTTCTTCGCGCGGCAGGCTGTTAAGCGGGTCGAGCACAGGATACAGTATGTTGTAGGGCACTTCGCCGAGGGTATGTACCTGGCCGTTGCCTCGTTCTTTGACAATACTGCGCGCAGCATTGACACTGAGTTGCATGGCGTTGAGCGTGATTTGATCCGCATAGGCGAATCCGGTTTTCTCTCCGCTGACCGCCCTTACGCCGACGCCCTGGTCAATATTGTAGGATCCATCTTTGATGATGCCATCTTCAATAACCCAGGATTCATGGTAGCTGGATTGAAAATAGAGATCGGCATAGTCCACACGCCGTTGTGTCAACTGGCCCAACAGCGAGAAAAGATCTTCGTGACTCAGGTTGTTGGCCGCGAGTAATTGCTCACTGACAAATGTCAGACTCATAGTTTTTCACTCTTATTTACGATGGATTGGCCAGCAACGGCTGGAATAATAAACCGCGGTACTCGTCATAGCCAGGTTGTATGACGGGTATAAACAATAAATTTTATCATGTGTATAGACTGCGGCAATTCTATCTCAAGGTCAAATGGGTACCACTTAATTGCCCTTGTCTTTTGGCTGACGCGGTTGACGCAAGACCTCTTCAATTTTCGGCTGATCCAGGCTACCGGTTATATGGTAACGGATCACCGAAATTTTATTCCATAGCGGTGCCAGGACTTTGCTGGCGGCGAATACCGCCGCCCCCACGACCGGGTTGATGGCAAAGGCAGTGGCAACCCCAACGGTCGCGGAGATTTCCGGCGCAATGACTGCTTGCATATCGATCTGCTGGGCGTTGAAATCCACTTGGCCATTCATGGCAATATCTGCTTCGAGGCCATCCACCAGCAAGTCATTGGTATGCAGCACACCGTCTTTAATCCAGGCAGTGCCTTTAATCGAGTCGAAATAAAAACCCTTGCCGAAAGTATCACGAAAATCAAATTGTAGTTTGCGCAGCAGTGCGTCAAAGCTGACCAGCCTGAGCAACCGACCCGCCTGTCCGCTGCTGATATCGTCAATCTTGCCTTTACCGAGGGTGCTATGCAGCACGCCATTGAGGCTGGCGATATCAGGAGCCCAGGGAGCGGCCTGCCAATGCAGATCGTAGTCCGCGTTAAAGGGGGACTCGCGCAACGGGGTCGCGATACCAATATAATCGGTGGCTTCACCGATATTTTTGCCACTGAGTTTGCCTTTTACCGACGTCCGGTTTTGCTGGCCGGTGTGTGACCAACTGCCATCAAGCGTAAGGCGGGACTTGCCGTTGTCTACCACGCCATTGGTGAGTAACAGGGCCGTTTTATTCGGCGTGATATCCGCCTCAACCCGACCCAGGTTTTGTCCTAATATCCAACACGACTGACAACGAAATTGTAACGCCGGCCAATGGCTAAAACCGGTGGAGGGAACGTCGTCGTTGAACAAGGCAGCCTGAACATTTTCATTTTCCGAATCAGTGGTCTGCTGCCATAGGGGGTTGTAATAAAGGTAACGGATATCCGCCCGCCATGGTCCCTGGTTAGCAATGAAAAGTTTACCATCGATCTCCCGGCCGCGGGCTTCGATGCTGCTGCCACCCAAGGCATTGAGACGGGTCACACTCAGATCGCGCCACTGTTGCCCACCGAGCGTTAATCGCGGGGTTTTCAGGGTCAACGTATCCGGGAATCGAAAACGGCTGGCCACGACTTTGCCCGTCGAGCGGGACTCTGGGGTCATTAAACCTAGCCATTGCTCGCCATCAAGAGCAGGTAAATCCACGGTCATGCTGTTGCCTGACGGCAGCGGGGGCACCTTGTTCGAGTCGCCGGTCCAGGCACCGCGCAACAATGATATCTGTTTGCCCAACGCCCATTCACTATTAAACGCATTATTTTTGCCCGTTCGGCCGCTCAGCGTCAAATCCGTCAAGTTGCCGTGGGCATTTAGCGTCACAGGAAAACTCTTCCCGCCTGGTTTATCTAGGGGTTCGGGTAAGTGACTGCTTACATTTTTTAGATCGGCAGTGACATTGACCTCGTAGGTCGTTTTACCGTTATACGGCAGGGATACCGCAATATCGCTTTGCCAAGCCGCGTTTCCGGTCAAGGCTTTAGCCATCGCGCTGGGTAAACCAGGCAGACGATTCATGGTTGAATCGCCCTGTATACCCACTTTGATATCAAAGCCTTTTGGCTGCTCAAGCGTGGTAAAGTCCACCGACACCGGCTGCCCCAGCAACTGACCGGTGAGCGTATCGCTCTCAAGGTTACCGTTATGGTATCTGAATTGACCGCTTAGCGCTTTTAAGGTGACGTCCAAGGGTTTTATCAGCAGGCTGTTTTTTGCCAAGTTGACGTTGCCCGATGCGCTAACCGCCCTGCCATCCAGTGGGATGGTAAGATGTAAGTCCCCACTAACATTTCCATCAATCTGAAGTTCGCCCAACGCCTCACCGAGGGATGTTTTCAGCGGCGTGTCAGTAAAATAATCACCGATGGCCTTGCCCGAACCGCTTACGTTTGCATCCACTAGCAACAGCTCTTTTGCATAGTCGGGTATAACCGCAACAATATTGCTGCCGCTGGCGTCCCCAAGCTGAGCCTGCGGCGCGTGCATAAACAGCCCATCGTTAAGAAAATCGAGATCAATCGCCAAATCGGTCAGGTGCGGCCACTCCGGCTCAAATGCGTAATCCGCGTGGCGCAACGGCACCAGTACTTGAAATTGTCCGTCATTATGTTTAAACGGGAATTGTTTGGGATCGCCGGCAAAAACCAAGGTGGCGTTATCCACGTAGCCGCCTTTCAACGCGCCAGTGAGATAATCAACCAGGTGGGTGCCCATTAGCGGCTCCGGGAAATAACGCCAGGCCTGGGCCGCGTCATACAACCGAATACCTGACAAAATGTCCAGCCTGGGTTCGCCGTTGACCGGCTGATGGAAATTAAAATCGCCGGTGGCCCAGAGTGAGTTGGCCCGCAGATCGATATTCTTACCGCGTAGTTCCAAGCCATTATCGCCATGGGTCCAATCGAGCGTAACGCGTGCACGCTGTACCTCCAGCGGCGCACGGAACATGTCTTTATACGGCAGGGTGCTATTATCCAGCGCCAGGGTTAACCGGCCGGTGGCGAGCGAACCCGCTGCCGAGCCAGTAACGTGATCGGCGCCGGGCAGCAATTGCCATTGCTGCCAGCCAATATCCCGCCACGTGCCTTGAAAACGCGTCTGCTGCGGTTGGTTAAGGGGGATATCCAACGCCAGCGTGGATAAGGTGCCATGAGGTTGTAAATCTTGCCAGCGCGCTTGCAAATTTGGCGTGACAGCAGAGAACAGCGACAGAAACGGCGAGAACCGCTCCAATTGTAGATTTTTGGCCCGCAGGTGGACCTCTCCATGCCGGTTGGGGGTAAACAGATGATTTTTTTCCGGCAACCAAAACAGCGAGAGCGACCCGGGTGCCCAAGAGGCACCGTCGGTGCTCATATTTAGCGCTGGCGCATCCAGTTGCCAACCATCAGCCAGCTGACTCAGATGTAACGCCATGTTTGCCACATCCAGACGATGTTCCCGATCACCCTCTAACCATCGGGCCTCGCCCTGGCTGAAAAATGCATCGCCGCTAACAATATCCCCATTATCAATGGTTAACCAGGCCGCCAGGCTAAAATCGGCTTTTTTCAAGCCACTTTGATCCTGCGCCCACTGGCTTAGCCAGGGTTTAACATTGATATTATCGGCTTGTAAATAGACCTTGCCGTTATTGAGCAGGCCATTTTTGTCATTAAGATCCATGCGCAACTGGATTGCTCCCTGCGCCACATCAACATTAGACAGGCTAATCCGGCCCTCTGCCCGATGGCGTTGGTTGGTATTAAGCCAGGTCAGTTGCGGCATTGACAGGGTGATACGATCGCCTGAGGGACTGAGAAACGATACGTCGCTATCACGCAGGATAAAATGATCGAACTGATATAAAAACAGATCGGTGAGCTGGTCGGATTTTATCGGGCTGCCCTGATGATCGCTGCCGAGCAGAGTGGTATTGAGATCGAGCTGTAGCCGGTAAAACGTCACATCGCGGAATTGCCAGCGCCAGTGCAGCAACGATTGCCAGACATTTAGCGCCACCGTGACGCGCTGAATGCGTAATTGTTCATCTGCCGTACTGGAGGCAAAACCACCAATATCAAGAGTAGGACCAAACGACTGCCAGCTGCCGTGCATTTCCCGAATATGGATATTCAGACCGGTAGCCGCATTGAGCGTTTGTACAATACGCGGGCGGAAATCATCCAGATAAGGCAGCGCCAGGCGTAGGCCGCTGACCGCTAACGCCACCAGGACGATGAGGGTTGCACAAAGGGCCAGCACTATCCCCGGCAGTCGCTTCACGCCTATCTCCTTGCATCCCGTAAGCCTATGCTCACGGGAAGGGTGTTATTTTGATCTTTTGACCGCATATAGGCTTCTTCAATGGCAGGGTTATTCTTGGCGATATACCCGTCATTTTTCACGTTACAGGTGTATTGGCTACGCGCTTTCAACCGCATCACTTTGTGAGCTGCGCGGGATTGACTCTCTTTTGCCTTCCTGTCACTCGACATCTATCGGCTATCAGCTATCGGGTTATTCCATTAAAATCACTACATCATTACGACGTCAAACTGCTCCTGGCTATATAGCGGTTCGATTTGTACTTTGACCTGCTTGCCGACGAATATTTCCACTTCGGCCAAGGCGTGGGATTCATCACTCTTTAATGCTTCACCCACCACAGCCGAGGTGTAAACCAAAAACTGATCAGATTCATAGGCATGATGTACTCGCACAATTTCGCGCATGATTTCATAACATACGGTCTCTATGGTTTTTACCGTGCCACGGCCATGGCAGGTTGGACACCCGCTACATAGCACATGTTCAATACTTTCACGTGTACGTTTGCGGGTCATCTCCACCAGACCGAGCTGTGAGAACCCGTGAATACCGGTTTTCACCCGATCCTTGCTCATTGCCTGTTCTAGCGTATGCAACACCCGCCGGCGATGTTCCTCATTATTCATATCGATAAAATCGATAATGATGATGCCGCCGAGATTACGCAACCGCAGCTGTCGAGCTATCGCCTGCGTAGCTTCAATATTGGTATTAAAGATAGTCTCATCGAGATTACGGTGTCCGACAAATGCACCGGTATTAATATCGATGGTCGTCATGGCCTCGGTTTGATCGATAATCAGGTAACCACCGGATTTAAGCTCAACCTTACGTTCGAGGGAGCGTTGGATCTCATTTTCTACATCATAGAGATCAAAAATAGGCTGTTTACCGTTGTAATGTTCCAGCTTATGCGTCATCTCGGGGATATATTCGCCGGTAAACTCCACCAGTAGATCAAAAGTCAGCCGGGAGTCGACCCGGATACGATCCAACGCCGCGCCGGCGAAATCGCGCAGTATGCGCTGTGCCAGCGCCAATTCGCCGTATAGCATGTATTTGCTTTGGTTACGGCGTTTGCGCTCCATGACCTTGGTCCAAAGGCGTTTAAGAAAAGCGGCATCCTGGGATAACTCTTCATCACCAATGCCCTCGGCAGCGGTGCGGATAATAAAACCACCATGCTCGTCACAATATTCCGCCACAGTGCGTTTAAGGCGTTCACGCTCTTCTTCACTGTCAATGCGTTGAGAGACCCCGACATGCGAGGCGCCCGGCATAAACACCAAATAACGCGACGGCAAGGTGATATCCGTAGTCAAACGGGCACCCTTGGTGCCCAGCGGATCTTTCACCACCTGCACCATGATGTCCTGCCCTTGTCTGACCAGTTCGGCAATATCACGCACATGGAAATTTTTCTGTTCTTCCCCGGCGACGCATTCCGTGTGCGGCATAATATCGGACGCATGCAAAAACGCCGCTTTTTCGAGACCTATATCGACAAACGCCGCCTGCATTCCTGGCAAAACGCGGCTAACCCGGCCCTTATAAATATTACCGACAATACCCCGCCGGGCTTCACGCTCGATGTGAATTTCCTGCAGTATGCCACCATCAATGTAGGCAACCCGGGTTTCCGAAGGCGTGATATTGACCAGCAATTCAGCAGCCATGTTATCCTCTTAACTACGTAACGCAATGAATTGACAGAGCAATTCAGTAGTTTCCACCAGTGGCAAACCTACCACACCGTGATAACTTCCATTGATAGCCCTGACAAAAACACCACCTAATCCCTGAATACCGTAGGCTCCCGCCTTATCCATCGGTTCTCCAGAAGCAATATAACGATGGATTTCCTGTTTCGACAACTGACGGAAAGTGACCTCAGTCACGACGCTGCGACAAAGTTGGTGCTGGCTATCGGCAACCGCGATGGCCGTCATCACCTGATGACATTGACCGGACAACGCCGCCAGCATCTCGGCAGCATCGGCGGCGTCACGCGGTTTTTCCAAAATTTTACCCTTCAGCACCACAATGGTGTCCGCTCCGAGCACCGGCAGTGCCAAGGGTGCTATGGCCACCCCTGCCAGCGCTTTTTCACGCGCCAAGCGACAGACATAATCCATAGCGGCCTCGTCGGGCAGTCGCTGCTCTACAATCGGGGCAATAAGCACATCGAACGGCACATCTAATAATGTTAGCAACTCCCGGCGTCTGGGAGAGCCGGAGGCTAAATAAATAGCAGTCATTACGACCCTTATTGCACAGAAAATTGTCGGCGAACTTTGCGCATAAGTAAAAACAGCCATGGCCACAACACGCCGTCAACCACGCTGCTCCAGAAAATTTCCGGCCGGAAGGAAATATCGATCACCAAAAACTCAGCCCAGAACACAATAATATGCATCGTTAACGATAGCAGCACCACCACTAATGACTGCTGCCATAGGGCCATATTTCTAAATAACTGGAACTTGAACACCACCATATAGGCCAGGACACTTAATGCCAGAGCCCTGACGCCAAGGATGGAGCCCAAAATCAGATCCATTAGCAGCCCAAGCACAAAACCCGTACCGACATTGACCCGGTGGGGCATCGCCATCACCCAGTAAATCAATACCAAGCTTAACCATGAGGGCCTGAACAAGTAGAGCTGTTCAGGCCATGGCATAATTTGCAGCACAATGGCAATTAAGAAGGATAACCAAATGACCCAACTGCCATTGCGACGATAACGATTCATCGTCGTTCACCCGTGCCACGACCCAAGGTCGCTGCAGGGCGCGTCGTGGCCTTGCCGCTTGTCGCCGGCGCTGGAGCAACTGCTGGCGGGCTCACCGGGGCCGCCGACGGATTGGGCCCCATAATATTATCCTGCGATGGCAGTACCTGCGGCATCATCTGCATCAGCCGTTCATTGGCGACCCGGTGCACCTCAGACGGCGGCAACGGCACGTCACCACCGCGTGGATCGGCACCCCATAACAACAGCAAATAGCGCAAGCGCTGCAATTGCGCGGTAGGCCGAGCCTGAATGACCGTATAGGCGCGTTGTCTATCCACTTTTACCGAGGACACCACCGCCACCGGATACCCTTCCGGGAACCGGCCACCGAGGCCAGAGGTCACCAACACATCACCGACTCTGATATCAGTATTGCCCGGCAGATGTTCCAACTGCAGATCTTCAGTACAGCCGTTACCGGCGACGATAACTCGAATGTCATTACGCAGTACCTGGATAGGCAAAGCGTGAGAGGCATCACAGATGAGCAAGACCCGGCTGGTCATTTTGCTGGTCGCCACCACCTGGCCGACCACGCCCTTGTCACTGATCACCGGCTGGCCAACATACACCCCATTGTCCAGCCCTTTATCGATCACCACCTGATCACTGTAGGGATCGGTGCTGGTAGAAATAACCTGCGTTACCATCTTATGCTCATCCTGACGCAGTGGCGACCCAAGCAATTCACGCAACCGCGCATTCTCTTGGCGATATTGTCCCAGCAGCAACTGTTCGCTATTTTTTAGCAACAATTCCTGGCGTAGAGTGTGATTTTCCAGTTCCAGCTGTTGACGGCTCGCCAACGTTTGCGAAATATTGTCCAAAATCTTGCGTGGACCGTTGGCCAGAAAATAGAACGGACTGACAGCTGTATCCATATACGTACGGATTTGTACAAAGGCTCCAAGCCGACTGTCGGCGATAATGATAGCAATTGCCACCATCACGGCGAGAAACAATCGGAGTTGCAGAGAGGGTCCCCTGCTAAAAATCGGCTTCATAGGTTATGCATTTTCCTCAACAAAAAAGGGGGGCGCCGACCAGGATGAGAAATATCAGCGTTCACCCGGGTGGTCCCCCCTTTTCGAGGCTGGTTATTCTTCGCTGAACAAATCGCCGCCGTGCATATCAATCATCTCCAATGCCTTACCACCACCACGGGCGACACAGGTCAAAGGATCTTCTGCCACCACTACGGGGATGCCTGTCTCTTCCATCAATAGACGGTCGAGATTGCGCAACAGTGCGCCGCCACCGGTCAACACCATGCCGCGTTCCGAAATATCGGACGCGAGCTCAGGTGGACACTGTTCCAGTGCGACCATCACTGCGCTAACAATGCCGGTCAGCGGCTCTTGCAACGCTTCAAGGATTTCATTGGAGTTCAGGGTAAAACCCCGAGGTACGCCTTCGGCAAGATTACGACCGCGTACTTCGATTTCCCTGACTTCATCGCCGGGGTAAGCCGATCCAATTTCATGCTTGATGCGTTCCGCTGTCGCTTCACCGATAAGCGAACCGTAGTTGCGTCGAACATAATTAATGATAGCTTCATCGAAGCGATCGCCGCCAATACGTACTGAAGAGGAGTACACCACACCATTAAGAGAAATGACTGCCACTTCCGTAGTACCACCGCCGATATCCACCACCATCGAACCGGTGGCTTCCGAAACCGGCAGCCCCGCACCAATAGCCGCAGCCATAGGTTCTTCGATCAGGAAGACTTCACGGGCACCCGCGCCCTGGGCCGACTCGCGAATCGCTCGCCGTTCCACCTGGGTTGCGCCCACCGGAACACAGACCAGAACCCGCGGGCTTGGGCGCATAAAACTATTGCTATGAACTTGCTTGATAAAATGTTGCAGCATCTTTTCTGTGACGAAAAAATCGGCGATAACGCCGTCTTTCATCGGCCGGATCGCCGCAATATTACCGGGGGTGCGCCCCAGCATTTGTTTGGCTTCATGGCCCACGGCTGCAACGCTTTTAGGGGAGCCGGCGCGATCCTGACGAATCGCGACGACAGAAGGCTCGTTCAGGACAATGCCCTGTCCTTTCACATAAATCAGGGTATTGGCGGTACCCAGGTCGATGGACAAGTCGTTGGAAAACATGCCACGAAATTTTTTAAACATAACTAAAGGATAATCCTGCAAGCTGGGGCGAAATAAAATCCGCCTACTTTACCAACCACGAGAAGCAGCGACAAGACGTAAAAGCACGCTACTTCAATGAAAATACGTCCTCATTAACATTCCCACACACCGAAGAAATCCCTGACGCGGTTTTTAGTCAGATGAAATGCGAGAATATTCTTATGTCTGTGGTTATTATTTGGTTAATAACCACAAGCGGAAAATCTTGCAGAGCACCTGAATCCAGGTAATGTAAGTGCCTACTAACCATTTCGGTCAATGGGCGTATTGTACGTTAAATTCCTGCGAACTTTTATACTAATCACACATCATGACGTGAATATTTTTTTATCATCTCCTCAAGCGGCTCAATCGGCGCAAAAAAAGCCCCTTGCCCCCCTGTCACTCCGTTGTCCGTTAGCGTTAGCCATTCCTGTCTCGTTATGATACCCGTGGCAAAAACCTGTGTCGCAGTGCCAATGCATGCGTCGGGCACACATTGGACAAATAGCCTATTTTCCGCCCGCAGATCGGTTTCCCGCGTCAGGCCGGGATGTAATGTGATCATTTCCAGCGGTGCTGCCGTGATATAAGCGGTACTGATGACAGTCAAACCCGCCGCTACTAAGGCCAAACGACAACCCAGCCCATCGAGCAAACGCAGCGTCGGACGTAAATGCACCAAGTGTTGACAAAAATCTGTCTCAACAAGTTCAAACATAATTTGTTGTCGCTGTGATTTCGCGCACTGCATAGGCGTATAGCGTAACCACGTCAGGCATTGGCTATTTCATTGCGCTGTGGCGCGGATAAACCCGGCAGGGTATCCCGTGCCCCCAGCAGTTGCACCGCCAGCGATTCGGCATCCTTGAGCAAACAATGGGGCAGGATCTGACGGCGCAGCCCGCGTTAACCGAACAGTACCGAAATAATCAGTAACACAATGGCCACGCTGACGGGGGCGATAACGTTCAGGGTACGAACCTCACGGATGAGTGAGGTGGAATAGCGCAGCCGGATATGGAGATCGGGATGATGCGGTAAGGTTAAACGACGTTCACTAACAGCCACTAACCAAAAATGATATATTTTTGATCAGGTGCCGATCATCAGCGCGGCCCCCCAGGGCACATCAGCTGACCCGCAGAAATATCCCCCCAGCTGACGTCGTCAAATGCAATTTCTGCGTCATACTTGATACAGCGATATTTTTCAGTGAACTGGAGCCGATTATGAGCCGATACCGCAAACTTCGGGATGCCGATGTCACGCCACCAGAGGTGTTTTTTCAACGGCGTAAGGTGTTAAAAGCCCTCGGCATCACCGCCGCCACGCTCAGCCTGCCATTGTCCGCAAAGGCGGATTTATTATCTTGGTTCCATGGAGATAAACACGACAAGGCCCCAGCCGGAAAGCCGCTGACCTATAGCCAGCCGCCCGCTTGGCATGCTGATTTACCGTTAACCCCGTTCGATAAGGTGACGGGCTACAATAATTTTTATGAATTCGGCATGGACAAGGCCGATCCGGCCGCCAACGCAGGCGGTTTAAAAACCGACGGCTGGAAAGTCCGTATTGACGGCGAGGTGGCCAAGCCGATGACGCTGGATATTGACGACATCATTAAGCGCTTTGCTCTGGAAGAACGTATTTATCGGTTACGCTGCGTTGAAGCTTGGTCCATGGTGGTGCCCTGGATCGGTTTCGAACTGGGTAAACTGATTAAATTGGCTGAACCCACCAGCCAGGCACGCTTCGTGGCGTTTCAAACCCTTGACGACCCGCAGCAAATGCCGGGTGAAAAGGATCGTTATATCGGCGGCGGACTGAATTACCCCTACGAGGAAGGGCTGCGACTGGATGAAGCCATGCATCCTCTCGCACTGATGACCGTTGGGGTATATGGCAAAACGCTGCCACCACAAAACGGCGCGCCGATCCGCTTGATCACCCCGTGGAAATATGGTTTTAAGGGGATTAAATCCATTGTTCATATCCGTCTGACACGTGAACAGCCCCCTAACACCTGGAATATTGCCGCCCCTAACGAGTACGGCTTTTATGCTAACGTGAACCCGCATGTGGATCACCCACGCTGGTCGCAGGCCACCGAACGGTTTATTGGCGCGGGCGGCATTCTGGATGTAAAGCGTCAGCCGACGTTGCTGTTTAATGGCTATGCCGAACAGGTCGCGAGTCTGTATCGCGGTATGGATTTGCGGGAGAATTTTTAGGTGCGACTTAATCTTAAGCAGATTTTCTGGCTAAAGGCGCTGATTCATCTCGTGGCGTTTCTTCCTCTGGTCTGGCTGGTTTATGCGGTGGTTCAGGGAAATTTAAGCGCGGACCCGGCGAAAGATATTCAACATTTTACCGGTCGGACAGCGCTGAAGCTATTACTGGCCTCGCTGATGATCACGCCGTTGGCGCGTTGGGGTCGCCAACCCCTGCTGATCCGCTGCCGTCGGCCGATAGGCCTGTGGTGTTTCGCGTGGGTAACACTGCATTTGCTTAGTTATGCGCTATTGGAACTCGGCATCAACAATCTCGGTCTGCTCGGACGCGAACTGGTGACCCGTCCGTACCTGACGCTTGGCATCGTCAGTTGGTTGATTTTGCTCGCGCTGGCCATCACTTCCACCCAGCGTGCGCAGCGTGCACTAAAAAAACGGTGGCAAACATTGCATAATCTGGTCTATGTTGTGGCCATCTTGGCGCCAATTCATTACCTCTGGTCGGTGAAAATCATCTCGCCACAGCCCGTAATTTATGCGCTTATTGCTGCGGTGCTTTTAGCACTGCGTTACAAAAAATTCCGCTTATGGTGGCGGTGAGTGCTGAATTTTTTGTTTCAATCCCACTTCAAAATGCGCTATCTTGCTTCCCACTTTGGATACCAGTCCCGAGTCATCTTCGCAGATAACACCAGTATTTTGCTGCGAAAAGTTGCGATATCATTATAATGCATGACTCCATTAACACTCTGGGACGGATTTTTCATCAAACAGGTGACAAATTGCCGGCTCGAGGTTATTTTTGTCAGAGCATCGCAAGTTAACCGGAGATAGCGGCACGATGGCGGATAAATTACATATTTTGCTTCTGAATGGCCCTAATCTGAACCTGTTGGGGACACGCGAGCCGGATAAGTACGGCCACACGACGCTCGCCGATATCATCAACAGTCTTGAGGGACAGGCTCAGGCGCTTGATGTGGCGTTAAGTCATCTGCAATCCAACGCGGAATATGTCCTGATAGACAGGATCCATCAGGCCAGAGGTAATACGGATTTTATCCTTATTAATCCTGCAGCCTTTACCCATACCAGCGTAGCGCTGCGCGATGCGCTGTTAGCGGTAAGCATCCCGTTTATCGAGATCCATTTATCCAATGTGCATGCACGTGAGCCTTTCCGTCATCACTCTTATCTCTCTGATATTGCGGTTGGTGTTATCTGTGGCCTCGGCGCCGATGGTTATAATTTTGCTTTTCAGGCAGCGGTTAACCGCTTGTCTGCATCCAATTAATTAGAGTATGGAACCCCACTCATGGATATTCGTAAGATCAAGAAACTGATTGAACTGGTAGAAGAGTCCGGCATTTCAGAGCTGGAAATTTCCGAAGGTGAAGAATCAGTTCGTATCAGTCGTGCCCCGGCGATGCCGGCATACCCGATGATGCAACAGGCTTATATCCCTGCCGCTCAACAACAAATCGCACCGGCAGTGGCAGTGCCCGCAGCTGAGTCAGCCGCCGCCGTGCCCGCCGCCATGAGTGGACACCAGGTCCGCTCACCGATGGTCGGCACCTTCTATCGCACACCAAGCCCAGACGCGAAACCCTTCATCGAAGTAGGGCAAAAAGTCAACATCGGCGACACCTTATGCATTGTCGAAGCGATGAAAATGATGAATCAGATTGAATCCGATAAAGCGGGAGTGGTAAAAGCCATTTTGCTGGACAACGGTCAACCGGTTGAATTTGACGAGCCGCTGGTCGTCATCGAATAACGAGGCGCCACATGCTAGATAAAATTGTCATCGCCAACCGTGGTGAAATTGCGCTGCGTATTTTGCGCGCGTGCAAAGAATTGGGAATTAAAACCGTGGCGGTTCACTCCACGGTGGATCGCGATCTTAAACATGTCCTACTGGCGGATGAAACCATCTGTATTGGGCCACCCCCGTCGGTTAAAAGCTATCTGAATATTCCGGCAATCATTTCAGCAGCCGAAATTACCGGCGCGGTGGCCATTCACCCCGGGTATGGATTTCTCTCCGAGAATGCCGACTTTGCCGAACAGGTTGAACGTTCCGGTTTTATCTTTATCGGGCCACGGCCTGAAACCATCCGTTTGATGGGTGATAAAGTCTCCGCCATCAGCGCCATGAAAAAAGCCGGCGTGCCCTGCGTACCCGGATCTGATGGCCCGGTCGGCGACGATATGGAAAAAAACCGCGCGGTGGCCAAACGTATCGGTTACCCGGTGATTATCAAAGCATCAGGCGGCGGCGGCGGACGCGGCATGCGGGTAGTACATAGCGACAATGAACTCGAGTCGTCACTGAATATGACCCGTGCCGAAGCAAAAGCCGCGTTCAACAACGATGTTATCTATATGGAAAAATATCTGGAGAACCCGCGCCATATTGAAATCCAGGTATTGGCGGACGGTCAGGGTAGCGCTATCTACCTCGCAGAACGCGACTGTTCCATGCAACGCCGTCACCAGAAAGTGGTAGAGGAAGCGCCGGCGCCGGGCATTACCGAAGCCATGCGCCGCTACATCGGCGAACGCTGTTCCAAAGCCTGTAGAGACATTGGTTATCGTGGTGCCGGCACCTTTGAATTCCTGTATGAAAACGGCGAGTTTTATTTCATTGAAATGAACACCCGTATCCAGGTAGAGCATCCGGTTACCGAAATGATCACCGGCGTGGATTTGATTAAAGAGCAGTTGCGCATTGCCGCCGGCCAGCCTTTATCGATCAAACAAGAAGAAGTGGTGGTGACCGGCCATGCGGTGGAGTGTCGGATCAATGCCGAGGATCCCAAGACCTTTATGCCAAGCCCCGGGAAAATCACCCGGTTTCATGCTCCAGGCGGTTTTGGCGTGCGTTGGGAATCACATATTTACGCCGGTTACACCGTGCCACCGTATTATGATTCAATGATCGGTAAATTGATTTGCTATGGCGAAAACCGTGATGTAGCCATCGCCCGTATGAAAAATGCGCTGGCGGAGCTGATTATTGACGGCATCAAAACCAATATCGATTTACAGTTAAGAATCATGAACGATGAAAATTTCCAGCATGGTGGCAGCAACATCCATTATCTGGAGAAAAAGCTCGGTTTAGTGGAAAAATAAATCACCACCACGCCAAGTTGGTTCTGACAGTCGTTAAGGCCGGTTATATACCCAATGGGTATACCGGCCTTTTCCATTATTGTTCAACAAATCGGCACTTCTATCATGGATAAACGATTTATTCAGGCACATCGAGAAGCCCGGTGGGCATTTGGCTTGGCGGTGGCATACCTTATCGCCTGGTTAATGGCCGCCTACCTGCCGGATAGCCAGCTGGGCGTCACCGGCCTGCCCCATTGGTTTGAAATGGCCTGCCTGTTGGTCCCGCTCATTTTCATCGTGCTTTGCTGGCTGATGGTGCGGGTGGTTTATCTGGACATCCCGCTGGAGGATCACGATGCAAATTGAGGTAGTACTGCCTCTGATCGCCTATCTGGTACTCGTCTTCGCCCTTTCCTACTACGCCTATCGTCGCCGAAAAAAGGGGGCATTTCTCACCGAATACTTCCTGGGCAGCCGATCGATGGGTGGTTTTGTACTGGCGATGACCCTGACGGCTACCTATATCAGCGCCAGTTCATTTATTGGCGGACCGGGCGCCGCCTATAAATATGGCCTTGGCTGGGTATTGCTGGCGATGATTCAATTGCCGACGGTCTGGCTCGCCCTCGGGGTGTTGGGCAAAAAATTTGCCATCCTCGCCCGGCGTTATAACGCCGTGACACTCAATGACATGCTGCTGGCCCGTTATCAAAGCCCACTGTTGGTTTGGTTGGCCAGCATCAGTTTACTGGTGGCGTTTATCGGCGCGATGACAGTGCAGTTTATCGGTGGAGCCCGTCTGCTGGAAACCGCAGCGGGTATCCCCTATGATACCGGCCTGCTGATTTTTGGTGTCAGTATCGCGCTCTATACCTCTTTGGGAGGTTTTCGTGCCAGCGTACTTAACGATGCGTTTCAAGGGCTGGTAATGCTGCTGGGGACCTTTATCCTGTTATACGCCGTGATTCATGCGGCGGGAGGATTATCGGCGGCAGTGATCACACTACAACGGATCGAGCCGGCGCTGATTTCCCCTACCGGGGTGGATCATGTGCTGACACCGCAGTTTATGTCATCCTTTTGGATCCTGGTCTGTTTTGGCGTGATCGGTTTGCCGCATACCGCCGTGCGCTGCATCTCCTATAAAGACAGCAAAGCCGTCCATCTTGCCATGATAATCGGCACTCTGGTTATCGGGGTATTGATGTTTGGCATGCACCTGTCGGGAGCATTGGGACGGGCCATTCTTCCCAACCTGGCCATCCCCGATCAGGTCATCCCTACCCTGATGATTACCGTTTTGCCACCGGTGGTGGCCGGGATTTTCCTGGCGGCGCCGCTGGCGGCGATCATGTCGACTATTAACGCCCAGTTGCTGCAATCCTCGGCAACTATCGTGAAAGATCTGTACCTCAGCCTGCGTCCGGAACAGGCGCACAACGAGCGGCACCTGACACGCATGTCCAGCACTGTGACACTGGTGCTAGGCTTGTTGTTGTTAGTGGCCGCCTGGCGTCCCCCGGAAATGATCATCTGGCTAAATCTGCTGGCGTTCGGTGGCCTGGAAGCGGTGTTTTTATGGCCGTTGGTACTGGGATTATATTGGGAACGCGCCAACGCCGCGGGCGCCCTAAGCTCGATGATTGTCGGCGGAGCAAGTTATGCGTTACTGGCCATTCTGGATCTGCATATCGGCGGGTTTCATCCGATCGTACCGGCCCTGGCGCTTAGCCTGTTGGCGTTTCTTGCCGGAGCCTGGTGTATACCGGCCAAACGACGCGACAGCCAGCCAGACCTTTAATTTTCATATTGGGAGCGAACCATGCCCTGGATTCAACTTAAGATTAATACCACCGGCCGCGATGCGGAAATTCTCAGCGATGCCATCGTGGAAAGCGGCGCGGTTTCCGTTACGTTTCAGGATACCCATGATAATCCGGTATACGAACCCTTACCGGGCGAGACACGTCTTTGGGGTGATACCGATATCATTGGCCTTTACGATGCATCCACGAACATGGCGGCGGTTATAGAGGCCTTGGCGGGCCATGCGTTGCTAGGACCTGGATTTATCCATAAAATCGAACAGCTCGAAGATAAAGATTGGGAGCGGGAATGGATGGATAATTTTCATCCAATGCGTTTCGGTGAGCGGCTGTGGATTTGCCCCAGTTGGCGTCCGGTACCGGATGAGAACGCGGTCAATGTGATGCTCGACCCCGGCCTAGCGTTCGGCACCGGAACTCACCCCACCACCGCCCTGTGCCTGCAGTGGCTAGATGGGCTGGATCTGCACGGCAAGACCGTTATCGATTTTGGCTGCGGTTCGGGTATTTTGGCCATCGCAGCGTTAAAACTGGGCGCAGCAAGCGCCATTGGCATCGATATTGACCCCCAGGCTATTCAGGCCAGCCGCGACAATGCCGAGCGCAATGGCGTGTCCGACCGCCTGACACTTTTTTTGTCCGAGGATAAACCCGACAATTTACATGCCGATGTTGTGGTGGCCAATATTCTGGCCGGCCCTCTGCGTGAATTGGCTCCACTCATTTCCAGGCTGCCAAAGTCCGGTGGTTCGCTGGCGTTATCTGGTATTCTCGCCAGTCAGGCCGCGGGTGTTGCACAGGCTTATGACGGTTTGTTCCAATTAGATCCGGTGATGGAAAAAGATGAGTGGTGCCGGATAACCGGCTATCGCCGCTAAGGCCTCGCGCATAACGGGCTGGCTAAGGTGAAAAAGTCACGACCGCACGAAAAAGGTTTTTTACAATAACGTGTTGTATTTAATAATTAAATTTATCTTCACACCCGTTAAAGCATAATTTCATTGATCTATAGCAGTGGATTGTTCAAAGTTTGGCCTTTCATCTGACGAAAAAAATGCGTAATATACGCGCCCTTGCGGACACAGTATGGTCTCTCTTTGGCAATGCGTATTGGACACATTCAGCTCGACAATTGCCTGATAGCCGCTCCTATGGCCGGAGTAACCGACCGACCCTTTAGGGCGTTATGTCATGCGATGGGTGCTGGATTGACGTTTTCCGAGATGCTTTCCTCGAATCCTGAGGTATGGCGCACGGATAAGTCGCGTCTTCGTATGGTACATAGTGATGAACCCGGTATCCGGGCCGTGCAAATTGCGGGCAGCGATCCTGAGGATATGGCCGCCGCCGCCGTCATTAACGTGGCGAACGGTGCGCAGTTGATTGATATCAACATGGGTTGCCCTGCCAAGAAGGTTAACCGGAAAATGGCGGGTTCCGCCTTGCTACGCTATCCGAGTCTGGTTCAACAGATTCTGCTGGCCGTGGTCAACGCGGTAGACGTGCCGGTGATGCTAAAAATTCGCACAGGTTGGTCTTTGGAACACCGTAATTGTGTAGAAATTGCCCAATTGGCCGAAAATTGTGGTATACAGGCCATCACGATTCATGGCCGCACTCGCGCCTGCTTGTTTAACGGCAACGCGGAGTACGACAGTATTCGGGCAGTTAAACAGTGTGTTTCCATTCCGGTTATCGCGAATGGCGACATTACTGACCCGCAGAAAGCCAGAGCAGTACTCGACTACACTGGGGCTGACGCCCTGATGATAGGACGTGCCGCTCAGGGAAGACCCTGGATCTTCCGGGAAATCCAGCATTATCTGGACACGGGGGAACTGCTGCCACCACCGCCGTTAGGCGAGGTGAAGCGTTTGTTGATTGAGCACGTACGGGAATTGCACGACTTTTACGGTCCAGGCAAGGGATTCCGCATTGCTCGTAAGCACGTCTCCTGGTACTTAGAGGAGCATGCCCCCAACAACCAGTTTAGGCGCACATTCAACGCCATTGAGGATGCCGGCGAACAGCTGGAGGCGTTGAAGGCATATTTTGAAAATCTTGCGTAATAGAAAAAAGAGCTGACAGAACTATGTTCGAACAACGCGTAAATTCTGACGTACTGACCGTTTCAACCGTTAACTCTCAGGATCAGGTAACTCAAAAACCACTGCGGGACTCGGTAAAACAAGCACTGAAGAACTATTTTGCTCAATTAAATGGTCAGGACGTGAATGATTTGTATGAGCTGGTACTGGCTGAAGTGGAACAGCCACTGTTGGACATGGTCATGCAACACACCCGCGGTAACCAAACCCGCGCGGCCCTGATGATGGGTATCAACCGTGGTACACTGCGTAAGAAATTGAAAAAGTATGGTATGAACTGATACCTCTACTTAACTGATTAATAATAAAAGCGTTATCGGGCAACCGATAGCGCTTTTTTACGTTGGGCAGGGTCCTGGCGAACAGCACGACCTGGTCAGTTGGCCGCGTGTTTAGCGCCCCAGATTACCCGCAGCGATAAACTACATAATGATGTATTAGTGTGCTGGTCCGTTAGGCATCAGCGCCCCAGAATAGATATTTTTGACCGGCCCAGCACGCTTACCCTGACTGAGACAGACCACACTGACCTCACGCCCGGATGCATCTGATACGGCAGAAATGCGCTCAACCTTTAATAAAGTTTTTGGCGGAATAAGAATATGATCCAGTAATAGATGAGTACTGGCGATTTTTTTGCCCACCTTACGGTCCACGATGAAAATCACCGGCACATCACGGACATGGGCTGCCTGATTTTTACTCCAGCTATTTTCCCATTCAAGGCTGTTTAATGGCAGCGCAGAGGCCGACATAAATCCCTTATCCATTATCACATCTCCCTCGACGATAAGGCCACCATAGACCTCGGGCGGGCAATAAACTGCACGATAAACCGGAAAGATATAATCTTTCAGGTTGGCATACTCACCCAGCATTATCTGCGCTTCGGTACTTGCCGTGACGGATACGTCATCGGTGCTATCGATGCCAAAACGTAACCAGTTATTCACAAAATCACTGCCCGCTTCTGAATAGGCTTCAATGGCTGGGAAGTCAGTTTGCTGTTTCGCAAAGTCCATCAGCATCGGAGAATATTTTTCAATATAGGCCGCTGAATACTTTTGTTTTTTTCTGTCTGATTTTAATAATTCAAGCATCATTATTCTTTCGCGATCAAGACGGAACGCGGCTACATCAGGGGTGCCCACATTGATTTTTCTCACGTCGGTGCCCACAGGCAGTGCCGCTCGCCCCTCGGTTTCACTTAACACGATGGTGTGTTCGGTCACACTATCAACTTTGAAAAGACAGCCATCTGGAATAAGAATTTCCGTATCAGACCAATCTTTGGCTTGGTGATTTATCGGGTAGCCTTTTTTTATCAGATTGAATTCATATTCAACTTCTATAAAGTCGTCTTCATGCATGATTCTAATTTGATATGCTTTTTTTTTCTTAATGGAGGCGAGGGTAAACCCGGAGGTTTCAAAAAAATCATTCGTCTTTATTTGAAGAAAATCACGTTCAGCAATGATGCCGAGTTTACGTGTAGTGCATCGCTGGGGAACAATTTTGGTCAGCGCTGAATGCAGATTATTAATTTGAGCAGCCCATTGTTTTTTTATTGTTAATGGTTCATTCTCAGCCGACACACTCTTAAGCATAAATTGATTAACATAATATCCCGAGGTGTGTTTAAACTGTTCTAAAGTGTTAATTTCATCGTTATTCAGAGGATATAGAGTTTTCAGTTTAAAAGGCTTAAATGACATTTTTGCCACTTGTAATATTTCCCAAACCTGTTCAATGCGCATAGATAAATAATTGAGGGTTTTTCCATCCGTTGACACTACATGCAGTAACTTCTGTTTACTAGAGGCAGGCGTTGCACCATAAATAGCGTAACCATCTCTTTCTTCTCTCAACCTAAAGAATCTATCGCCATAACGTAAATATTGTGTCTTATTCACATCATCGAAATAAATATTTTTGCTGGGATCCAACGTGAGTTTTCGACTAAAATCTGCATAATTAATGCTGAAATCAATATTTTTATCAAGGATTTTTTTTACACGACTCGAAACACGTAAACAGTAGTGGGCCCGTGGGCCAACATTACGTTTAACGCGACAGGGAGATGTAAATATCCCTGTTTTTCTCTGTTGATAATCCACCATTTTCCAACTTTTACTTTTTTTTAAATAGATCAGTCCTTGCTCCAATTCCTCACCGATAAAATAGATTGGCTGCTCCCCCGTGGGTGTTAACCGATAAATCTTGCCGGCGAAAACAATAAAACTATTACCGAGATCATCGAAATGAATACCACGTATGTCGACACGCGTGAGTGCGGCCAGGCTAACCCGACTTTGCGAAACTTTTTTATCATCTATACGCGCCAGCTCTACTGGATCAATATTGGCGTCGCCTAGAATATCTGCTGGCACTGGCACCGGTGCCGTTTCTGCTGCGAATTTTTCGGCATGGCTTACCCGTGAATCAACAGCCGCAGGATGATTGCGGGCAGACAAATATGCATCCTGCATCACACTCGAAACGCTGGTATCAGGGCCGCCTATTCCCAACTGAGCGCGCGATAAATCGTGTTCGTCATAGGTTGGCAAACGACCTTCAATCACGCTGCTAAATGCCATCAACGCAATATTTATACTTTCACCGATGACCACCTGATTACCTGCCTGGCGATCTGTCGGCGTATCACCATTAAGCATTTTTTCTATTCCCAAACCTAAGGTGACAAAAGGCGTAACCGGGTTAGGCAACATCATATCCACTACTGAAAAGTATCTAATGGCCATGTCTACTCGAACTTCATCGTTGGATTTAATCAGGCTGTCAGCATCGTCCATAGCACGCAACTCTTGCCTAGCGGATAAAAATTCGAGTACGGTACCAGTGACCTCATGTTTATTCCGCCAAATTTTATTCAAATAGCCGGCATCATTCTTCTGGCCCACCAGCAGCTTAAGCCAACTGTCTACACCAATGAAAAAAAATCCATCCTGACGGTCTTTAAGAGAAAAATAGCCTGCAATTTCATCACTTTTTTTTGTATCGGCGCAGGATTTAGAAAACCAGATTTTCATTTCATAAAGGCTATCAAATTTAATCAGTTTGTTAACACTTCGTGGCATATACACAGCGACGTAAGGCGCGCTATTGTGAGTTAACACCAGCATATCCGTCGCAAGATAACCGTTGATATCAAAAATATATTTTTTTACCTGTCGGTCAGTATCAGGGATCAGGTTAAAAGCTTTCAGATAAAAGTCATATATTTCAGAATCATGATTAACTTTTATCAAACCTTGTATAAAAACATAAAGGTTCATCATGTCTTGTAAATCTGTTTGCCAATAGCGCGAGAGCTTTTCGATATAGCTGCCGAAAAAATCTTTTTCAATAACAATGTTAGCGATGGTTGATGGTTTAATCGGCACTTGATTTTCGGCGCCAAATGAATTGACCTCATTTTCAGCAACACGATAAATCCCAGCCATTTGGTCAACCACATCCATATTGTCTCGGGCATCTGCTGGGAAATTTTTTAACAAGCATTCGGTAACAGTCCAGGATTCCACTGGTTTACTCACATCATGTCGCCAGCCAGTTATAGCATGGGGATCATTTTCTGCTGAAGTAAAATGATGAAAAAATATTTTATCAGGATCAACCCACAACCCTGTTTTATTAAAAATGGCTTGTTTCATTTGAGCAGCAGCGAAACGCAATATATCTGGAAAGTCCTCACTATAACGTTTTTTTAAAGAGTTAACCGTTGAAATAATCTTAAATTTTTGTTTGGCGTAATTTATAAAATAGGTATTCTCCTGGACATTACGATAAACTTCATTCATTTCATCGGAAATATATTCAGTTTTTTTCTTCTTCATCTCGACCGGGTAATGTGAATTTTTTTGAACATTACCAACTTGTTGTATCCTATTATCAAAAGACACGTGCTGGCCTACATGTCCTCGAGTGCCAAGATTTCGTCCTTGGGCTTGAGGGTAACCATCAGCCCTGGCAACGGGGGTAAGACCATGAGTCCCAGGGGGATATTGAGTCGACCTCAGCACTGGACTGTTCGCTTTTGCCTGCGAAACACCTATCAGCAATGAGGTTAAGACCAGTAACGCGAGAGCGCCCTTTTGCTTAGTAAAAAGCGTTTTATGTTGATTGCATGGCTGTGATTTCTTTTTATTTTTCTTATTATTATGATTAATATTATTTTTCATGTAATACTCCCCAGTATTACGAAAAAAATAGTTGTTTGAAACAGGCATAAATAAATCCCTTATAATTTAATTAAATAATCAACTGATTTAACACCAGCGATACTGTAATCAATGTTTGGGATTTATAATCTAAACGAAAACTATTTTACTAAGAAATTGTACTAAAATAATAATTTAAACTTGCTAACTCAACGCGATGTACCGAAGATGTTTTTAACCGAAAATAGCCTATTTGCGACAGAGAGGTTGATAACATCTTAACCTGTGGCCCGATAGTCCGCATTGCGTAGTGAGCGCCCCCATATTCATGCTCTGCCTCAGGTTACAGTATCATCTTGAGGTTCCCCATACAGCGGCGTAGAGCCTGTGCTAAGTCTACACACAGATATGCCTAACCCTATTAGTCGAGGGTTTAAAGGGGGATGTTGCTAACATTATCTTAATAACAGGAAGGGCGGATCAGGAATGGCGTACAAACAAAAAAACCCTGACAAAGTCAGGGTCTTAAAATTATTCAGGATCAGGGTGATCTTCAAACTGAGGTGGCATAAGCCTTACAGTCGTGATCAGACAACCTGTATCTACTGTGGGTTACAGAGCAACCACGTTAGCAGCAGATGGGCCTTTCTGGCCTTTTTCGATGGTGAATTCTACGCGCTGACCTTCGTCAAGCGTTTTGAAATCATTGCTCTGGATGGCAGAGAAATGAACAAACACGTCTTTGCTACCGTCAGCAGGGGTGATGAAACCAAAACCTTTACCAGCGTCAAACCACTTTACGATACCAGTCATTTTGTCAGACATTAAATACTTCCTTCATAAAAAATTGTGCCACTAGGGCGTTAAAATGGTCTGTTTGCCAGGAGTTACTTATGGGCACTTAAGAAGGAAATTCGTCGAAGAAGTGATGGTACATTATCGCTTTTACTTGAACAACTTTACTATAATGGCTTACATAAATAGGTCTGTACTACAAACCGTTGGTGCTATTTACTCATAATCCTCACTTTAGCGCAAGCTTTATTATTCTATCCCCTCAATAAGTCGCACAGCCCAAAGGCGGTAACCCCGTTCAAATCGGTCGAGAACCGATGTGAACAACGCTTACGCTGGCCCGAAGGGAAACAAGGTACTGCAGGTTTACACGGTCTTTATGACACTCCTTTGGCACGTCCCATTGCATTATATTGGTGCGCAACGGGCCTAAACGCACCAATATGGCGCCCCATTGCCCATATTAAAGCTTAGCACTGTGGCAAAATCGGCCCGATGACCCCGCCACTCGGTAAATCGCCATTTTGGCATCCCATTTGCTAAGAGTAACGGGAGTAACACGCATCACGCCGTTGGACAGAGTGGATGCGCAATAAGGCGCATCGAAACCATTAGCTATAATTTTGCCTCACAGGATACTTTTAATGAAAAAAATGATGATTTCCACGTTAATTGCCGCAGCGACATTGTTTGCGGCAGTTAACCAGGCACATGCAGGCACAACATTAGACGCAGTGAAAAAGAAAGGTTTTGTACAATGCGGTATCAGTGATGGTTTGCCAGGATTTTCTTACGCTGACGCCAGCGGTAAATTTACCGGTATCGACGTAGACGTCTGCCGCGCCGTGGCAGCTGCCGTGTTTGGCGATGCCACTAAAGTAAAATACACGCCGCTGACCGCCAAAGAACGTTTCACCGCATTGCAATCTGGCGAAGTGGACATTCTTTCCCGTAATACCACCTGGACGTCCTCACGTGACTCTTCCATGGGGATGGTTTTCGCCGGGGTTAACTATTATGACGGCATCGGTTTTCTGACCCATAAGAAAGCCGAGATCAAAAGCGCCAAGGACCTCAATGGTGCTACCGTTTGTCTCCAGGCCGGTACCGATACCGAGCTGAATGTAGCCGACTACTTTAAATCCCATAAAATGCAGTACACGCCGGTGACCTTCGATCGCTCCGATGAAAGTGCCAAGGCGCTGGAATCTGGCCGTTGCGATACGCTGTCTTCCGACCAATCCCAGCTGTACGCGTTGCGCATCAAACTCGGCAAACCGGATGATTATGTCGTATTGCCTGAAGTGATTTCCAAAGAGCCGCTGGGACCCGTCGTTCGTCGTGGTGACGACGATTGGTTCACCATTGTCAAATGGTCGCTGTTTGCCATGATAGACGCCGAAGAAATGGGCGTGACGTCGAAAAACGTTGATAAGTTGGCCGCTAACCCGTCGACTCCTGATATGGCCCATTTGCTGGGTAAAGAAGGTAACTACGGTGAACAGTTGAAACTGCCGAATAATTGGGCATTTAATATCGTAAAACAAGTCGGTAACTACGGCGAAGTGTTTGATCGTAACGTCGGTGCCGGCAGCGCGCTGAAAATTAAGCGTGGCCTGAACGCATTATGGAATGACGGCGGTATCCAATACGCACCACCTGTTCGCTAATATCAGCCACAGTGCAGAAGCGCCGATGGAATCCATCGGCGCTTTTCCAGCAGATTTTTTTATACTGAGGCTCTCCACATGCAACAACGCCAAACGGTAAAAAACGCCTTATCATTATCCAACCCCGCAGTCCGTGCCTGGATATACCAGATTCTGGCTGTCGTGGTGGTACTGGCCATTGGCGGCTATATCCTGCACAACACACTCACCAACCTTAGTCACCGTGGCATAACCTCAGGGTTCGGTTTCCTCAATGACCCCGCAGGTTTCGGCATTGTGCAGCATTTAATTCCTTTTAATGAGAGTGATACCTACGCTCGGGTTTTTCTGGTCGGGTTACTCAATACATTATTGGTGTCCGCACTATGTATCGTATTTGCGTCGGTGCTGGGTTTTATTATTGGACTTTGCCGATTATCAGATAACTGGTTATTACGTAAACTTTCGACCATTTACATTGAAATATTTCGTAATATTCCGCTACTGCTGCAAATCTTTTTTTGGTATTTCGCCGTGCTGCGCAACCTGCCGGGTCCACGCCAGGCGGTAAACGCCTTTGATATGATTTTTCTCAGCAATCGCGGCCTGTATATGCCGACCCCCATCTTAGGAGAAGGTGCATTAGCGGCTTTTATCGCGTTGGTGCTGGCCGTCGCGATATCACTCTTCTTGTTTACCATTAATCGTCGCCATCAGATGTCCACGGGAGAGCTACGGCGCAGTTGGCCATGGATTATCCTATTGGTGGTGGCCTTGCCTGGGCTAACCTATTTTATATCCGGTGCGGCCATCCATTGGGATATACCGGCACTGAGCGGGTTTAATTTTCGTGGTGGTATGGTGCTGATCCCCGAACTGGCGGCATTAACCTTGGCATTGTCGATATATACATCAACGTTTATCGCTGAAGTCATTCGTTCAGGCATTGAGTCAGTGCCGTTCGGTCAGCATGAAGCTGCGCGTTCGTTGGGATTGCCTAATACCGTGACATTAAATCAGGTCATCTTGCCACAGGCGCTACGTGTCATTATTCCTCCCTTGACCAGCCAATATCTTAATATCGTTAAGAACTCTTCGCTGGCGGCAGCCATAGGTTATCCCGATATGGTTTCACTGTTCGCCGGAACGGTGATGAATCAAACCGGACAGGCCATTGAAACCATCGCCATCACCATGGGGGTTTATTTGATAATCAGCCTGGGGATTTCGTTCTTAATGAATATATACAACCAGCATAAAGCTTTGGTTGAACGCTAAGAGACGCATATGACCATGACATTGAATCCGCAAGAACCCGAGGCGACGGCGTCGCCAAGCCGGTTGTCCCTTGCACTGCTCTGGATGCGCCAGAATTTGTTTTCCAGCATTGGCAATAGCCTGCTGACACTGTTTTGTCTTTGGTTGCTATGGATTATTGTTCCACCGCTGCTTAACTGGATGGTATTTAAAGCCAGTTGGGTTGGCACTAGCCGCGCAGACTGTACTCGCGACGGTGCTTGCTGGGTGTTTATCCACGCCCGCTTCGGTCAGTTTATGTATGGCCTCTATCCTTTCCAACAGCGCTGGCGCATCAACCTGACCTTAGTGGTTGGCCTGTTAAGCCTGGTACCGATGTTTTGGCGCGCCATGCCACGTCGTGGCCGTTACATCGTCTGCTGGGCGGTGGCGTTTCCGGTGTTTACCTGGGTTATGATCTACGGTGGTTTTTTTGGGTTGTCACGTGTAGAAACCCGCCAGTGGGGCGGCCTGACACTGACGCTGATCATTTCAACGGTAGGCATCGCCGGCGCACTTCCTCTGGGCGTACTGCTAGCGCTGGGGCGTCGCTCACAGATGCCGGTCGTTAAATGGTTTTCTATCATTTTTATTGAGTTTTGGCGTGGCGTCCCGCTGATCACCGTGTTGTTTATGTCCTCGGTGATGCTGCCGTTGTTCTTATCGGAAGGATCCAATGTCGATAAACTCATCCGGGCATTGGTGGCAGTCATCATGTTCCAGTCCACTTATGTGGCGGAGGTGGTGCGCGGCGGACTTCAGGCACTGCCGCGAGGCCAGTACGAGGCAGCGGAATCGTTGGGCCTCGGCTACTGGAAAACCCAGGGACTGGTTATCTTGCCGCAGGCGCTGAAGTTGGTCATCCCTAGCCTGGTCAATACCATCATCGAACTGTTTAAAGATACCAGTCTGGTGGTCATTATCGGCCTGTTTGATTTGTTCAGTAGCGTTCAGCAGGCCACAGTAGACCCAGCCTGGCTTGGCATGTCGACCGAAGGCTATATTTTTGCCGCCGCTGTCTATTGGCTGTTTTGTTTTAGTATGTCCCGCTATAGCCAACATTTGGAAAGGCGTTTTAACACCGGACATTCTTCCACGCATTGAGGTATCACATGAGCGAAAATAACGCCAACCAGCCTGACCGTTTGATGATTACGCTGGAAAATGTCAATAAATGGTTCGGTCAGTTCCATGTATTGAAAGATATTAATTTACAGGTGAAGGCCGGCGAACGCATTGTGCTATGTGGCCCCTCCGGTTCAGGTAAATCCACCACCATCCGGTGCATTAATCACCTTGAAGAACATCAAAAAGGCACAATTGTGGTGGACGGCACCTTGCTTGATGATGACCTGCGTAATATTGAGCGCGTGCGTACCGAAGTCGGCATGGTATTTCAGCATTTCAACCTGTTTCCCCATTTATCGGTATTGCAAAACTGCACCCTAGCGCCCATTTGGGTGCGCAAGATGCCGAAAAAAGAAGCAGAAGAGCTGGCAATGCATTATCTGCAGCGGGTCAGGATCGTTGAGCACGCGCACAAGTTTCCCGGCCAGTTGTCTGGCGGGCAGCAGCAACGCGTGGCCATCGCCCGTTCGTTGTGCATGAAACCTAAAATTATGCTGTTCGATGAACCCACTTCTGCTCTGGATCCCGAAATGGTCAAAGAGGTGCTCGACACGATGATTGGCTTGGCCAATGACGGCATGACCATGTTGTGCGTCACTCATGAAATGGGTTTTGCCCGCACCGTAGCTGATCGGGTGATCTTTATGGATCGCGGTGAGATCGTCGAACAATCCTCACCGGATGAGTTTTTCAGCCAACCGAAATCGGAGCGTACCCGCGCTTTTCTCTCGCAGATCCTGCATTAATCAGCACTACCCTCGCCACTAAACGTGGCGCAGTTACGCCATGATGATCCCGTAGGGCGGCGGTTAGCGCACGGTCGCCACCTTCGGAGGATTTTATTTCAACAGCACGTCATATTGTGGATTAAATTCATCAAATATCGGTAACGCCGCTGCACCCAGTGCGGCGGTATCGGTACCCGTCATACCGATCCTTACCCGGCTGCCGTCACGGTACTTACTGCGTACCGATTGCAGCAGTGGCGATAAGCGGTTGACGATTTTTTCCACCAACGACTGCGGCATCTGGCCGCCGATAATCACTGCCTCGGCGTCAAATAGACATTCAAGAATGTTAATGGCTTGCCGGGTTGCCGGCAGCGCTGACTCAACCCAACGGTCAAAGCACACTTCATCCACCGTTAGCAGATCTTCCGGCATGGCGGTCATCGGGTCCAATTCGCAGGCCTCGTAGGCCGACTGCAAGGATAAGTATCGTTCCAGGCACCCCTGGTTGCCGCAAGAACATAACCGGCCTTGCGGTTGTACCACCATATGTCCGACTTCTCCGGCGTTATGCGCATGACCGGTATAAATATGACCGTCGGTAAAGATGCCGGCCCCCAGACCGGTACCGATATACAGGTAGATAAAAGAATCAAGCTGCTTGGCGATACCGTGAAACCGCTCGCCAATAGCGGCCACCGTGGCGTCGTTTTCCAACGTGACCGGCAGACCAGTGGCACTTGAGAGTTCTGCCACCACATCGACATTTTCCCACCCATGCAGGGTGGTCGGTCCCTGGGATGATAGCCCCTCAACGCCAAACGGCCCTGGCATCACCACGCCGATCCCCAGCATTTTGCTCCAGTCGATGGGCACCTGTTGTTTCATTTCCGTCAATAGGAGTTTGATCAAGGCCAAGGTTGCACCAGGTTGGGGCTTTTGCACCAAACAAAGCCGTCTGAACCGCACGCTGCCGGCCAAATCAACCAGCACGATCAGCAACGTTTGATGATCAAGGTGAATGCCGATGGAATAGGCACTGTCAGGATTGAGCGTCACAGGCACCGCCGGTTGCCCGCGTCCGCCAACGTGTCGGGGCAAGTGGCTGAACAGTACTCCAGCCTGACCAAGCTCGGCGACAATATTGGAGACGGTCTGCGGCGTCAAGGCCGTGAGGCGCGCCAGCTCAGCCCGCGTAAGTTCACCATTAAGCCGAATAGCCTCAATCACCACGCGGCGATTATGCGCCCGGGCATGTTCAAGATTGGTTCCCGATGTTCTCATTGTTTCCTACCACCTGCTATCGTAGCGCCAGTATGTGCACATGCTTTATAGCAATCAAATTGATTTAATAATAATGATCCGCTGATCTCGGCACGGCTATTGCACGACTATGACACAGAGTTACCTAAGGCTTACGCCAGGGCAGGAAACCGGCTGAAAACTGCAGTGCCGAGATACTGGTCACACGCTGAAGCATTGGTCGTTGCTTTCACCTATTAAAGCAATCAAATTGATTTAATAACCCAACCCATGCAGTCTGATTTCGGAGAGAGAAGATGAAAATAACGAGTAAATATCCCGTCCTGACGCTGTGCGCTGTTACGGTCCTCTCGTTGGGACTTTCAGCACAGGCTCTGGCGGAAACACATATCAACGCGTTGTTTATGACCCAGGCGGCTTACAGCGAAAGCGATATTCGCGCCATGACCGCCGACTTCACCAAACAACACCCCGATATTGACGTTAATCTTGAATTTGTACCTTACGAAGCGTTGCACGATAAAATCGTCGCGGCGCGCGGCGCAGGTGGAAATGGCTACGATGTGGTGCTGTTCGATGCCATCTGGCCGGCCGAATTCACTAAATTTGGTTTATTGCAGGACGTATCGGCGCGCATCAATCCCGACGATAGCAAAAAAATATTTTCGGGAGCCATGAGCACCGTAACCTATCAAGGTAAGGTTTGGGGTCTGCCGTGGATCCTGGATACTAAATATTTATATTACAACAAAGCCATGCTGGCCAAGGCCGGAATAACCACACCACCGCACACCTGGCAACAGGTGGAACAGCAGTCGGAAATTCTTAAGCAAAAAGGTATCGTTAAATATCCCCTGGTCTGGAGTTGGTCACAAGCTGAAGCGCTGGTGTGTGATTACACTACGTTGGTTTCCGCCTATAAGGGCCAGTTCTTTGAACAAGGCAAACTCAACTTTACCAATCCCGGCGCAATGAAAGCCGTGAATTTTATGAAAGAAACGCTGGATAAAGGCCTGACCAACCCTAATTCACGTGAATATCTCGAAGAAGATGTGCGTAAGGTTTTCTCCAATGGCGATGCCGCTTTCGCGCTTAACTGGACCTATATGTACAATATGGCCAACGATCCGAAGCAAAGCAAAGTCGCTGGTGACGTGGGCATCGTACCCGCGCCTGGTTCCAAAGATGGCCAAGTCTCTGCGGTTAACGGTTCTATGGGACTGGGCATTGCCAAAGCCAGCAAGCATCCTGATCAGGCATGGCAGTTCATTAGCTATATCACCTCACAGCCGGTTCAGGACAAATACTCCCGTTTAAGTTTGCCTATTTGGAAATCTTCTTACGACGATCCCAAGGTACAACAAGGACAGGAACCGCTGATCGCGGCAGCGAAACAATCCCTGAATGTGATGTTATCGCGTCCGGAAATTCCCGCTTATTCCCAGCTGTCCAATATCCTGCAGCAAAATCTGCAGCAGGTATTACAAAACCTGGCGACGCCGGATGCGGCCATGCAGGCGGCCACCAAAGCCGCAGACCGTTTGCGTTAAGGACTTACGTATGCTCAGTTTGCAACAACGTGAGCATCGTCAGGCATGGGTGCTGTTAGCACCCATGTTAGCGATGATGTTTTTACTGACTGCCTGGCCGCTTGGCCGCACGCTATGGCTTAGCTTTACCGATGCGGCGCTTATCAGCAACGGGATGGTTCCGGCGAATGTCGGTTTTGCTAATTATATTTATGCGTTGACCGATCCGGATTTTTTGGCCTCCTTGGCTCGCACGCTGTATTTCACCGTGGTGTCAGTCGCAGTGGAGGGCGTGCTGGGCGTGTTGGTCGCCCTATTACTCAATCAGCCGTTCTATGGCCGCAGCATACTGCGCGTTTTGGTGATCTTGCCCTGGGCGTTGCCCACCATCGTTAACGCCATGATGTGGCGACTTAATTTTAATCCTGACTATGGCAGTATCAATGCACTGCTGATGCAAACCGGGATCATTGATCATTATCGCAGTTGGCTTGGCTCGCCCGGTTCGGCAATGAACGCGGTGATGATTGCCGATATCTGGAAAAACTATCCCCTGGTAACGTTGCTGACATTGGCGGCGTTGCAATCTATTCCCGACGATTTATACGAGGCGGCCCGTATCGATGGTGCCGGCGCCTGGCGCCGCTTTCGCGCCATTACCCTACCCTCGATCTTGGCGCCTCTGGGCGTAGCGTTAATATTACGCACCATCGATGCGTTTAAAATCTTCGACATTATTTACGTAATGACCCGTGGTGGACCGGTGGACAGTACCAAGACCTTGAGCTTTTTTGTCTATCAGGAGTCGTTTAGCTATTTACGTGCCGGCAGTGGCGCGGCTTATGCCATTTTAATGACGATAATGTGTGGTGTGCTGATTGCCATCTATATGTTTATGCTAGCGCGCGGACGCCGGCGGGAGATTGAACAATGAAACGCCATCTGCGCATTATTTTACGCTACGCTGCAGCGATAGTGCTGGCTATAACTATTCTAGCGCCTCTGCTGTGGCTGTTTCTAATGAGCGTCAGTTCGTCGGAAGATCTGGCGCGCATTCCCCTCGAATGGCTACCTCATCAGTGGGATTTTAGTCGTTATGCCCGTCTGCTGTCATTGGCGCCAGGCCAACCGGGGGCGTTGTTTTTACATGCCCTTGGCAACAGTATTTTTACCGCCACCGGTGCCACGCTTATTTCCTTAGCATTGGCGATCCCCGCCGCGTTTAGCTTTTCACGTTATCCCGGCCGCGACGGCTGGCTGATGGGCAGCCTGGCCATTTACATGGTACCGCCGGTGGCTTTTGTCCTCCCGCTCTACTTCGTCTTGCAACAGCTGTCTTTGCTCAATACCCATCTGGGATTGATCCTGGTCTACTGCTCGCTGATCCTGCCGTTTCTGACCTGGATGCTCAAAAATCAGTTTGACGCCATGCCGCTGGATATTGAGCAAGCGGCACGCCTTGATGGATTACGGTTCTGGCAAGTATTACTGCGCATTACCCTGCCCTTGGCCAGACCGGCGGTCGCTGCGTCGGCGGTCTTCGGTTGGTTGCTGGCCTGGGATGAATTTTTTTATGCCCTACTGTTTACCAACAATATTCAGGCACAAACGCTGCCGGTTACCATCGCGGGTTTCACCGCCGGCAGGGCCACGGATGACGGTCTGATAGCCGCTGTCGGTATTCTTGCGTCGGTGCCGCCGCTATTTATTGCTATTTGGTTGCAAAAGTCTCTGGTGAGCGGTTTAACCAGCGGCGGCAGCAAAGGGTAGAAAGGACGATGTGGATACAACCATGCTAAAACCAACGAGCGACGCCACGCTTTATGTGGTGGGTAATATTAATATAGATCTGATTATGGGTACGCTGGATCATTGGCCAGCTCGTGGCACCGAGGCGATGCTCGATCATAGCGCGCTACGCCCTGGCGGGTCGGCCGGCAACTGTGCTTTAGCGCTGGCGGCCCTGGGTACGCCGCATCGGGCGGTGGCCAACCAAGGGGATGATCACTTTTCCAGTTGGTTAGCGGAATATTTTGCCGCCAGTGCGCCATTTTGGCCGCGCTATGCGTGTGAAACCTCCCTGACGGTGGGATTGACCCACCCGGACAATGAACGTACTTTTTTCAGTAATCAGGGACATATTGTGCGTCTGACCCGTCAAGACGTGCTGGTACAACTGCCGTCCAAGGCTATTCCAGGGGATATCGTATTGTTATGCGGTACCTTTTTGTGCCTACAGCTATTCAATGAGTATCCCGAGTTATTGGCCGCGCTGCGCCAGCGTGGTTTTAAAGTGGCGGTGGATACCGGCTGGCCACCGCAGGGCTGGAGCAATGAGCTGCGTCAGCAGATAGCGCGCTGGCTGGGCAACTGTGACTATCTTTTGTTAAATGAAGTGGAAACGCTTGGGTTGGCCCAGGGTGATGACCTCGCGCAGGCGGGACAAGCACTGGCGGCACAACTGGCTGACGGTGGGGCTTGCGTGATCAAACGTGGCGGCGAAGGCGCGATGGTTTGCGATGCCGGGGGACCTTTTTCCTGCGCCGCCGATCGGGTGACCATTATTGATACCATCGGCGCCGGCGACAGTTTTAACGCCGGTTTTCTGAGTGCCCTGCTCTATGGCTATAACCGGCATCAGGCGCTGCGCTGGGGCATTCGTGTTGCCAGCCAGGCCATCAGCAGCTCGCCACGTCAGTATCCGGACCGGGCTTCCCTACAATCCTTTGCCGGGGAGGAGTAATCCATGGCTAGCGTAGAATTAGTGAAAGTTGCCAAACGTTATGGCAAGAATATCGTGCTTAATCCGTTGGATCTGACCATTCCCGACGGCAGTTTTACCGTGCTGGTCGGACCGTCCGGCTGCGGTAAATCCACGTTGCTGCGCCTGTTGGCAGGACTGGATACCGTTTCTGACGGCGATATATTTATTGATAAGCAGCAGATCAATAATTTGGATCCGGCGGATCGGGATATCGCCATGGTATTTCAGAGCTATGCGTTATATCCACATCTGACGGTGGCGGAAAATATGGCGTTCCATATGCAGGTAAAAAAGATACCACGCCAACAGCAGCAAACTAAAGTTGAGCAAATTGCCCGAATGCTGGGCATTGAGCCGCTGTTGCGGCGGTTGCCAAAAGCATTATCAGGCGGACAGCGACAGCGTGTCGCCATGGGTCGGGCAATGGTGCGCAATCCTCGGGTATTTCTGTTTGACGAGCCGCTGTCAAACCTTGATGCACAGCTGCGCATGGAGCTACGAGCCGAAATTAAATCTTTGCATCAGCAACTGAAAACCACCACAGTGTATGTTACCCATGATCAGGTGGAGGCCATGACCTTGGCCGATCAGATTGTGGTGATGAAGCAGGGCAGTATTGTGCAGCAGGGGCAGCCGCTGGAGATCTACGATCGACCAGTGAATACCTTTGTGGCCCGTTTTATCGGTTCCCCGCCAATGAACTTGCTTGAAGGTCGTATTACGATGCAAGGTGGGCGACCAGGCGTAAGCTGTGGCGATCTGTGGTTTCTATTGCCGGAGAAATGGCGTGAGGCCGCGAGTTTGCAGGGTGATGCGCCGGTGACGTTGGGCATTCGTCCGCATGATTTTGTTCTTGTTTCAGCGAGCAACCAGCCTGCTGCTTCGCTTCGGCTGATGGAAAAGAGCGGCGAGAGCAGTCTGCTGCACGTTACCTGGGCCGGTTTTCCATTGCATGTGCAGTTTGCCGGGCGGTCGCAGTGTCAGCTGGGGCAACCGTTGTGGCTGGAGCCTAAGGCCGAGGAGATGCATTTGTTTGATACCGCGAGCGGTAATCGACTTGGCGAGACACTTTCGCATTGAGCAGATGCAGCCAGTGAGGCTTGGGTGGGTGGCTGATGCGTGCGCCGGTGCGTGACCGCTGGGCGTCTGGCGTGTGCACCGGTGCGTGACCGGCCTAGCGTACCAGGGGGCGCTCGGTTGGCCGGGAACACCACGGCCAATTCGACCCCCACGGTATGCTCCCCGGCCAGTTTCGTTT